>NZ_JACARU010000071.1:0-39473 GCF_013386425.1 Cedecea sp. P7760
GGGAGAGGGAATAAACAATGTTTCCCATAACTTTTGTTTTCCCCCTCTCCCTCTGGGAGAGGGCCGGGGTGAGGGGGAAAGCTGACCTCTGACTAAAACTGATTCTTCAGCTGTTCCCGGCGATACTCGCCCTGCCGTTCCAGCATCCAGCCAGGATATTCCCGCGGCAGCTCGCTCACCGCGTTCAGCCTTTCAAGCTCATCATCGCTAAAGCGAATGCCCGTCGCGGCGATGTTGTCACCGAGCTGCTCGAGGCGTTTCGCGCCGATAATCACCGTCGTCACCGCCTGCTGATGCAGCAGCCACGCCAGCGCAATCTGCGCCACGGAAACGCCTTTTACATCGGCAATTTCGCGCATCACATCCACGCAATCGAACGCGCGATCTTTGTTGACCGGCGGGAAATCAAACTCCAGGCGGCGGCTGCCGGTTTCGGCTTTCCCGTCGCGATCGTACTTACCGCTAAGCAACCCGCCCGCAAGCGGACTCCATACCATCAGGCCGACGCCCTCGCTCTGCATCATCGGCACCAGCTCGCGTTCCAGGTCACGTCCGGCGATAGTGTAATAGGCCTGCAAAGAGGCAAAGCGCGTCAGCCCCAACCTTTCGGAGATCCCCAGCGCCTTCATGATTTGCCAGGCCGCCCAGTTAGAGACGCCGATATAGCGCACCAGTCCCTGCTGCACCAGCGAGTCCAGCGCACGAAGCGTTTCCTCTATCGGCGTGGCGGGGTCAAAGCCGTGGAGCTGATACAGGTCGATATAGTCGAGCTGCAGCCGCTGCAGGCTATCTTTAACGCTGTTCAGGAGATGGAAACGCGATGAGCCACGGGAGTTCGGCCCGGCGGTGCCGGTTTCGCCAAATGCCTTGGTAGCCACCACCACATTCTCTCGCGGCACGTTAAGGTTTTTCAGCGCCTGCCCGGTGATAATTTCCGAACGCCCGCCGGAGTATACGTTGGCCGTGTCGATAAAGTTAATCCCGGCGTCCAGAGCACTGCCGACCAGGCTGTCGGCATCTTTTTGCGCGAGCTGGCCAATTTTGCCCCATATGCCGTCTTCGCCGCCAAAGGTCATGGTGCCAAGGCAAAGCTCTGAAACAAACAGGCCGGTATTACCTAGTTTTTTATAACGCATAGCGGTACCTCATGGTCAGGGTTTCAGGAAGGAAGAGTGCGGACTGTTAGTTATACGCGTCGAGTCCGGCTCTGGAATGGGGAATTTCTGCTCATTCCTTGCCTGTTTCTGCCTGAATCAGAGGTAGCGAAGTAGCTGCAATAAACCGTAGCCCACCAGCGCCGCCCAGAGCAGCATTGGCAGAGAGTAAAGGTGGAAGCGCCACCAGATGCGGCGATCGTTTGCCATACGAAGGGCAATCAGGTTCGCCAGCGAGCCTGGCAACAGGCCAAAACCGCCAATATTGACCGCAAAGGCCAGCAGCAGCGAGGCAGGCACATAGTTCAGCAGCAAAATAGTGGCAGGAACGTTGCTGATAAACTGTGAGAGCAAGACGCCAAGGCTAAATAGCCCGCCTGAAGAAAGCTGAGCCACGCCCTGAAGCGAATGCTGCAACGCCGGAAGCTGAGTGATGAGGTGCACGTCAATAAACATCACCATAAACACCGCCAGCAGGCTCCAGTCGATGCTGAGCAGTACTTTACGCGCCAGTACCAGGAACCCAAGCGCAATCAACCCCAGCCCCCAGATTTCAAGCTTCAGCTCCAGCGCAAGAATAAACACGATATAGAACGCCAGGCAGCACCAGACCAGCTTAGGCTGCCACTGGCTTTCATTTGCCTCGCCAGCATAGTGCAGCGGCTTTGGCTTAAAGCAAAACCACGCCAGCACCAGCAGGCTGACGGTCATCGCCAGCGCCAGCGGCGTCATCTGCCAGGTAAACGCCCCGAAGGAAAGCCCTGAATGCCCCCACAGCAGGATGTTCTGTGGATTACCGACAGGCGTTAACAAAGAGCCGGCATTGACCGCCAGCGCCTCAAAGATAATTAGCTTGCTGGCCGGTACCGAGCAGAGTTTTTTCAGCGTGATGGTCAGCGGAACGATGATAAACAGCGCGACATCGTTGGTCAGGAAGGTGGACAGCAACGCCGCTGCCGCCACCATGAACAGCGCCAGCTGGCGCTCGTTGGCAAAGCGCGCCACCATCTTGCGGCCCAGCACGTCGAAATACCCGCTCAGCTCCACACCTTTGGTCAACATCATCAGCCCGGTCAGGGTAATGATGGTGTGCCAGTCGATAGCCGCGGGCCACAAAGCCGGGCGGAACGGCACCGCCAGGCTTAGGGCAACGCCGATAAGCAGTAATAAATGCAGGAATCGATCGCGCAGGAAAGGCTGCGCCAGACGCAGCAGCATGTTTAGCCGATACCCCGCTCTGCGCTGAATTTACGGAAAGCGTCCAGCGTCTCTTCGCTGACGTGGTGCTCGACGCCTTCGGCATCAATGCGCGCGGTCTCCGGGCTGATGCCCAGCGCGAGAAAGAAGTTTTCAACGATTTGATGGCGCTCGCGGCTTTGCTGCGCCAGTTTTTCACCTTCCGGCGTTAAAAAGACCCCACGCCACGGGATTTGCTCAATCAGGCCAACGGAGGCCAGACGCTTTAGCATCTTTGCCACCGTAGGCTGGGAAACGCCCAGGCGAGCGGCCATATCGACCTGGCGAACCTCACCCACTTCATGAATCAAATCAGAAATCAGCTCAACATAATCATCAATTAACTCACGGCGGTGCGCTTCACGTACCTGCCTGAAGCCCTCAACATGCTCTTCAATATTCGGTAATGGCGTCACTTTTTCGCTGTTCTTTTGCCCTACCCGACGGCTCATAGTGCTTCCTCTTCCAGTGGCGCGGCGTCGTCATCTGACAACGGAAGGCGTCATTGTAAACCAGCATTGCTCATCCACAAAAATTTAACGAAATAGCCATGGCTATAAAATATAGCCTGTGCTATACCTGTATGTAATGCAGTCAGACCTGTTTATGGAAAAACGGTCGCACGGCTAACAGGAGGACGCTATGAACGAATTTAAGAGGTGCATCAACGTGTTTACTCAATCTCCCTTCCAGGTACGCTTAATGCTGCTGAACATGATTTGTGACTGGGTTTCAGGCAAATCGCAGCAAAAAGAAGAAAAAACCCAATAACGCCAGGCATCCGCCGCCTGGCGACTCCGCTTAGCGTTGGTGGCTAACGGTCATTCTTTTGTCACATTCTCCCTGCAAAATTCCCGCTAATGGCTACTTTGGCCGAGCTTTAACCCCATCATTTGTCGGATTTGCTATCCGTCTCGCAAAACAGCTGTCTGTTATCAGTTGATCTTCTTATCTTACGGCTCTATCTTCTTGCAGCCCTGCACATGAAGCGGCTCGCAGATGCGGTGCTACTCCCCTTCGTTTCCGTCTGTCAGGCAGGCTCTACCCTTATCGCCAGGGTCACCGCATGGCGTTTTGCAAGACCATAATAAAGATGAATGTAACGGTTAAAGATACCCTGACTGCTCGCGGAATCATGCTGAATCCGTGGACCGGTTTCTATTTTCTTCAGTCCCTTTTAATTAACTTTGCGCTCGGCTACGAATTTAGCCTGCTTTACGCGGTTGCCTTTAGCTGCGTGCTTTTACTGCTTTGGCGCACGACACCGCGTTTCCAGAAAGTCTTGATTGGGCTTTGCAGCGCCGTGGCTGCGATGTACTTCCCGTTTAGCCAGGCCTACGGCTCGCCGAACTTCAATACGTTACTGGCGCTGCACTCAACCAATTTTGAAGAGTCCACGGAGATAATGACTATCTTCCCGTGGTACAGCTACGTGGTTTCCCTCTTTATTCTCGCGCTTGGCGTAATGGCATTGCGCCGCAAAGGTGAAGAAAAACGCCGGTGGAGTCATTTCGATAGCTTATGCCTGGCCGTCAGCGTGGGCTGTTTTTTCGTCACCCCGCTGAACAACCTCGCCTACGGCGGCGTATTTAAATTTAAAGACACGGGCTACCCGGTAGTTCGCTTTGTGAAAGACGTCGTGGTCAATAACCACGAAGTCATTGAAGAACAGACCCGCATGAAGGAGCTTTCTCAGCAGAAAGACTCCTGGAACGTGGTTTCTGTTCAGCCTAAGTACCACACTTATGTGGTGGTGATTGGCGAGAGCGCCCGCCGCGACGCGCTGGGTGCCTTTGGCGGCCACTGGGATAACACCCCGTTTGCAAGCCAGGTAAAAGGCAACCTGTTTATGGATTACGTCTCCGCCAGCGGCTCTACGCAAAAATCGCTGGGGCTGACGCTGAACCGCGTTGTAGACGGCAAACCACAGTATCAGGATAACTTTGTCACCTTAGCAAACCGCGCCGGCTTCCAGACGTGGTGGTTCTCAAATCAGGGCCAAATCGGCGAATACGATACCGCCATCGCCAGCATCGCAAAACGCGCCGATGAAGTGCAGTTCCTGAAGAACGGTGATTTTGAGGCCGATAAAAATACCCGCGACGAAGCGCTGTTAAAAATGACGGCTCAGGTTTTTGCCACGCAGCGCAGTACGCCGCAGCTGATTGTGCTGCATTTGATGGGCTCTCATCCGCAGGCCTGCGATCGTACTCAGGGCAAATATAAAGATTTTGTCCAGTCCAAAGAGACGTCCTGCTATCTCTACAGCATGACGCAAACCGACGACCTGCTAAAACAGCTTTATCTGCAGCTGCAAAACACCGGGAACAGCTTCTCGATGGTCTATTTCTCCGATCACGGGCTGGCGTTTAAAGAGCGTGGCACCGACGTGCAGTACCTGGCGCATGACGATAAGTTTCAGCAGAATTTCCAGGTGCCATTTATGGTGCTGTCGAGCGACGACGCTACGCACAGGCTCATTAAAGCGCGCCGCAGCGCCAATGACTTCCTGAATTTCTTCTCTGCATGGACGGGGATTAAGGCGAAAGAACTCACGCCGAAGTACAAGTTTATTTCCGAGCAAAAAGCCGGGCCGACCTGGATTACCAACTTCAATCTACAGAGAGTGGACTATACTCATCTGCAGACGGATATCTTTGAGACCAGGACGCGTTAATCGGCCAGCCGGTTTACAGGTAAAAAAAATCCGCCACGTGGGCGGATTTTTTATTTCAATCCCGGAAGGGATTAGAAGCGGTAGCCTACGCCAGCAATCCAGGTGCCAACGTCAACGCTACGAATACGGCTCTGCTCGTAGGAGAAGTCCAGAGCAACGTTTTCGATTGGGTTGAACTGCAGGCCAGCACCGTAGGAGAAGCCGTAGTCGCTCACAGAGTTATGCTCTGGGAATGCGGTCTGCTGGAATTTACCGTAGCCAACACCGACCACGCCGTAGATGCTTGCCCAGTCGTTGATGCGGTAAGCAGGACCAGCGGTGATGCCGTAGTACTGACCTTTGTTGTACACGCCGTCCTGAGTGTCGCTTTTCTGGGTGTAGGTGAAGGAACCGATGTAGCCCAGCGGGGTATCATTTTCGTAACGGTATTTCAGGTTGAAACCGCCAGCTTTGTTAGCAACGCCCTGCATATCGCTCTGAGCATAACCACCGGTTACGGTGCTGGTTGCTGCAGATGCGGTACCTACGGAAACGGCCAGTACACAGGCCAGTGCTGAAAGACATGCAATTTTTTTCATAATATCCACCTCAAATGTGCTTCAAGTAAGTCCTAAGTTTTAAATATAACAAAAGGATGACAGAAACTCTTCGCCAATTGTGTTGTCTAATGAACCTTTTCATGTAACATAACATTTCCACTACATGTTAACTCACTAAAAAACTTGAGGAATAAGGCCGTGCGACGGCAAATATTAACCCCTATAACAATTCCGTCATTCAGATAATTCTGGAATTATTTTTGACATAAACTGACAAAACTGCCCGATCTTACTCCACGCCATGAGAATTTTTCTTAATGAAAATTCAACCAGCCATAACTTAATCCTTTAGACTGGGCTGACTTTTATTTTCTTGACCAAATACAAACAAATACTGACAAGGTACAGGATGCCGCAAACCTCCCGTAATATACCGCGCTGGCTGCCCATCGTGGTTCTGCTTATTGCCATGACGTCAATTCAGAGCGGCGCTTCGTTGGCTAAATCATTATTCCCGCTCATTGGCCCCCAGGGCGTCACTTCGCTGCGTCTGTTTCTGGGGACGCTAATCCTTGTGGTGATTTTTAAGCCCTGGCGACTGCGCTTTAAGCCAGAGCAGCGTCTACCTCTGCTGTTTTATGGGCTGGCGCTGGGGAGCATGAATTACCTCTTTTATGTCTCGCTGCGCACCGTGCCGCTGGGCATTGCTGTAGCGCTAGAATTTACCGGGCCGCTGGCCGTTGCGCTCTTTGCCTCACGCCGGGCGGTGGACTTTATCTGGGTGGTGCTGGCGGTCGCCGGGCTGTGGTTCCTGCTGCCGCTGGGCCAGGATATCTCCCACGTTGACCTTGCTGGCGCTGCCTATGCGCTGGGGGCAGGTGCCTGTTGGGCGGTCTATATTATTGCCGGGCAAAAAGCAGGCGCAGAGCACGGCCCGGCGACGGTTGCTTTTGGTTCTCTGATTGCGGCGATTATCTTTGTTCCGCTGGGCGCATGGGAAGCGACCAGCTCGCTGCTGCAATGGTCGCTCCTGCCCGTTGGCCTGGCGATTGCCGTGCTCTCGACGGCGCTGCCCTACTCGCTGGAAATGATTGCGTTAACCAGGTTACCTACCCGCACCTTCGGCACGCTGATGAGCCTGGAACCCGGCCTTGCGGCGCTGTCGGGCATGCTGTTCCTCGGTGAGCACCTGACGCTGGTGCAATGGCTGGCGTTGCTCTCCATCATCGCAGCTTCAGTGGGTTCAACGCTGACCATGAAGCGCGAAACGCAGCTTAAAAATGTCGACATAAATTAATCCGTCGCCCTGCATTTAATGCGGTGATAATTACCGCATTAAATGATTTACCCGCAATCAAGCACTTATATTTTGTCCACTGGGCAATACTTAATAAGAATTATTTTCTTTTCGCTGTCATATTTATTCATTCTTTTTGACACGAATTTGAAAGTAGAGATAACCCACTGTTCCACAATGCATTTGCTTTTACCACTTTCCTCTCGCTATCGGTTTGATAGGTATTACCCTCACCAGCAAAGTAAAAAAGCGGTGCTATACTTATTGCCGGTAATTCATTGGGACACCAACATCAAGAGGATGAAAGATTATGAGTACCGCTAAACTGGTAAAAACTAAATCTACAAACCTGCTATATACCCGCAATGATGTGAAAGACAGCGAGAAAAAAGCCACCATCGAGCTGCTGAATCGCCAGGTCGTCCAGTTCATCGACTTGTCGCTGATTACCAAACAGGCTCACTGGAACATGCGCGGGGCTAACTTTATTGCCGTACACGAAATGCTGGACGGCTTCCGCACGGCGCTGACCGAACACCTCGACACCATGGCCGAACGTGCCGTGCAGCTGGGCGGTGTTGCTCTGGGCACCACTCAGGTGATCAACAGCAAAACCCCGCTGAAAAGCTACCCGCTCGACATTCATACCGTTCAGGAACACCTGAAAGAACTGGCCGATCGTTATGCCATCGTAGCCAACGACGTGCGTAAAGCCGTCAGTGAAGCGAAAGACGAAGACACCGCAGATATTTTGACCGCCGCATCCCGCGATCTGGACAAATTCCTGTGGTTCATCGAGTCCAACATTGAATAACGCATAGTTTTTTCCTATGGCCTCCTCCCCGCCCGGGGTCGGGGCCTGCACCAAAACAGCGCAGACCATTGCTCAATTCATAGCCCAAAGTTAATAAAATGTAATAATCACCTCACACAATCGTTAACGAATGATTGTTTTGTCCTCTGATTTCGCGGTAAAACTACCCCCTACCCTGCCGGTTCATTTTGCGCACCAAAATGGTGCACCATAACGGTGCGTTATGACTGACTTGCAACGCTCAATGTGCAATGTTAAATAATCACATCCTTGCAAAACAGTAAGTTGCAATTTTGGCACGATTCTTTCATGAGTCGCCGCTGACGCAGGGGATCGCCCCGTGGATTAACAAAGGAAATGCTATGAAGTCGATTTTGAAAGTTTCACTGGCAGCACTTACCCTGGCTTTTGCAGTATCTTCCCATGCCGCTGATAAAAAACTGGTCGTTGCGACCGATACCGCGTTCGTTCCTTTTGAATTCAAGCAAGGCGATAAATATGTCGGCTTTGACGTGGATCTGTGGGCCGCTATCGCTAAAGAGCTGAAGCTGGACTACACCCTGAAGCCAATGGACTTCAGCGGCATCATTCCTGCCCTGCAAACTAAAAACGTTGACCTGGCGCTGGCCGGTATCACCATCACCCCTGAGCGCGAAAAAGCGATCGACTTCTCCGACGGCTACTACAAAAGCGGCCTGCTGGTGATGGTCAAAGCCAACAACAACGACATCAAAAGCGTAAAAGATCTGGACGGTAAAGTGGTCGCGGTTAAAGGCGGCACCGGTTCCGTTGATTACGCGAAAGCCAACATCAAAACCAAAGACCTGCGTCAGTTCCCTAACATCGATAACGCGTACATGGAACTGGGCACCAACCGCGCTGACGCGGTTCTGCACGACACGCCAAACATCCTGTACTTCATCAAAACCGCCGGTAACGGTCAGTTCAAAGCGGTAGGTGAGTCTCTGGAAGCACAGCAATACGGCATCGCCCTGCCTAAAGGCAGCGACGAACTGCGCACCAAAATCAACGGCGCGCTGAAAACCCTGAAAGAGAACGGCACGTACAACGAAATCTACAAAAAATGGTTCGGTACTGAACCAAAATAATAATTCTAAGCGTTAAGTAAGACCTGAGGGGCGCCTTTCGCCCCTCTTATTATTAAACGCCTCCAGCGCCTTAAGACCCCGGTCTGAAGCGCAAAGAGGTGAACCACGGTAGACAACAGGAACACATCATGCAGTTTGACTGGAGCGCCATTTGGCCTGCAATTCCCATCTTGTTTGAAGGCGCTAAGATGACCCTATGGATTTCAATCCTGGGGCTTTGCGGCGGTTTAGTAATTGGTTTAGTCGCGGGCTTTGCTCGCACCTACGGCGGTTGGATTGCCAACCACGTTGCCCTTGTTTTCATCGAAGTGATTCGCGGCACGCCTATCGTGGTGCAGGTAATGTTTATTTACTTCGCCCTGCCGATGGCCTTTACCGATCTGCGTATCGATCCGTTTAGCGCCGCCGTCGTCACCATCATGATCAACTCCGGGGCTTACATCGCAGAGATAACCCGTGGTGCGGTACTGTCTATCCACAAAGGCTTCCAGGAAGCTGGCCTGGCGCTGGGGCTGTCTAAACGTGAAACCATTCGCCACGTAATCATGCCGCTGGCGCTGCGCCGTATGCTGCCGCCGCTGGGTAACCAGTGGATAATCAGCATCAAAGACACCTCGCTGTTCATCGTTATCGGTGTGGCAGAGCTGACTCGTCAGGGTCAGGAAATTATCGCCGGTAACTTCCGCGCGCTGGAGATTTGGAGCGCCGTTGCGGTCTTCTATCTGATTATTACCCTGGTGCTGAGCTTCGTGCTGCGTCGCCTTGAAAGAAGGATGAAAATCCTGTGATTGAATTTAAAAACGTCTCCAAGCACTTTGGTCCAACCCAGGTGCTGCACAATATTGACCTGAACATCAAACAGGGCGAAGTGGTGGTGATTATCGGGCCAAGCGGCTCCGGTAAATCCACGCTGCTGCGCTGCATCAACAAGCTGGAAGAAATCACCAGCGGCGACCTGATCGTCGACGGCCTGAAGGTAAACGATCCGAAGGTCGACGATCGCCTGATCCGCCAGGAAGCCGGCATGGTGTTCCAGCAGTTCTACCTGTTCCCGCACCTGACGGCGCTGGAAAACGTCGCCTTCGGCCCGATCCGCGTGCGCGGCATGAAGAAAGACGCTGCCGATAAGCTGGCCAAAGAGCTGCTGGCGAAGGTTGGCCTGGCAGAGCGCGCGCATCACTACCCGTCAGAGCTTTCCGGCGGCCAGCAGCAGCGTGTGGCTATCGCCCGCGCGCTGGCGGTAAAACCGAAGATGATGCTGTTTGATGAGCCAACGTCGGCCCTTGACCCGGAACTGCGTCACGAAGTCCTGAAAGTTATGCAGGACCTGGCTGAAGAAGGCATGACCATGGTTATCGTCACCCACGAAGTCGGCTTTGCCGCCAAGGTGGCCTCCCGCCTGATCTTTATTGATAAAGGTCGCGTGGCGGAAGACGGTAACCCACAGGAGCTTATCGACAACCCGCCGAGCCCGCGCCTGCGCGAGTTCCTGCAGCACGTCGCATAACGTTTCACTCAGGGCGGCTAAGCCTGGCCGCCCTGCTTTTTCTGGAATTATCCCGCTTTTTACCTCACCAAAATCTTAGCCACTATACTTACTCCTTTGTCCGATTTCTCAGTCCGGAGGAGCGCTGTGCGATGGATCCTGATATTACTGTTTAGCCTGATGAGCCTGCCCGGCCATGCGGTCACCTTACCCGCCGCCGCCGTTGCCGCCTCAACGTCCCAAAGCAGTACCGCAGCACCGGCAGAGCCCGGCGTAGAAGAAAAGAAAAAAGCTTATTCGGCGCTCGCCGACGTCCTGGACAACCCCAGGTCCCGCAGTGAACTCATCGAGCAGCTTCGCAAAGTCGCCGCTGACGACGCCTCGCCAGGCGTGCCTGCTATCACGCCACCGGACACGCTCACCGAAGATAAAACCGTGCTCGAAAACGTCACCGACGTCAGTCGCCGCTACGGGGGAGAACTCACGCAGCGCTTTGAGCAGCTCCAGCAAAACATTGCCAGCGCACCGAGGAAAGCCTTTAACCAGCAGACTTTCTTCAATGCGCTGAGCCACTTCGCGATGCTTGCCAGCGCCGTCTTCGTATTTTATTTTCTGCTTCGCGCCTGCGTCCGGCCGCTGTGGGCCAAAATGGGCGACTGGGGGCGAAGAAAAAATCGCGACCATACCAACTGGCTTCACCTGCCGATAACCATCCTCGGCGCTTTCGCGGTGGATATCCTGCTGCTGGCGCTGACGCTGTTCGTCGGGCAGCTCCTCAGCGACAAAATGAACGCCGGCAACGCCACCATCGCGCGCCAGCAGGGGCTGTTTCTCAACGCCTTTGGGCTTATCGAGTTCTTCAAAGCCGTGCTGCGCCTCATTTTCAGCCCGCGCTTCCCGGCGCTGCGCCCCTTCCCCATCGGCGACCAGGGCGCCCGTTACTGGAGCCTGCGCCTTTCGTGGCTGAGTACGCTCATTGGCTACGGATTATTGGTGGTGGTGCCGATTCTCGCCAATCAGGTCAACGCCCAGATCAGCGCCACGGTCAACGTGGTGGTGATGCTGCTGATCACCGTCTGGGCGCAGTACCTGATTTTTCACAATAAACGCGCCATCCAGCAAAGTCTGATTCACCTGGCAGACCGCTCAATGAGCTTCTTTAGCCTGTTTATTCGTGCTTTTGCGCTCATCTGGCACTGGCTCGCCAGCCTCTATTTTGTGGTGCTGTTTTTCCTTTCGCTCTTCGATCCGGGCAACAGCCTGAAATTCATGATGGGCGCCTCGCTGCACAGCCTGACGATCGTCGGCGTGGCGGCGTTTATCTCCGGCATGCTTTCACGCTGGATAGCAAAAACCATCACCCTTTCTCCACAGGTACAGCGTAATTACCCCGAGCTACAAAAACGCCTTAACGGCTGGATATCCGTCTCGCTGAAGCTGGCGCGCATTCTTACCGTTTGCGTAGCAGTCATGCTGCTGCTGGATGCCTGGGGACTTTTCGATGTCTGGCAATGGCTTACCCAGGGAGCAGGAGAGAAAACCGTCGATATCCTGATTCGCATCGTGCTTATCCTTTTCTTCTCTGCGGTCGGCTGGACGCTGCTGGCAAGCCTGATCGAAAACCGCCTCGCGTCGGATATCCACGGCCGCCCGATGCCAAGTGCGCGGGCCCGCACGCTGCTGACGCTGTTCCGCAACGCGCTGGCCGTGGTGATAAGCACCATCACTATCATGATCCTGCTTTCTGAAATTGGCGTGAATATTGCGCCGCTGCTGGCCGGGGCGGGCGCGTTGGGGCTGGCGATAAGCTTTGGCTCGCAAACATTGGTAAAGGATATTATTACCGGGATATTCATTCAGTTTGAAAATGGGATGAACACCGGCGACTACGTCACCATCGGGGCGATTACCGGCACCGTAGAAAAAATGTCTATCCGTTCGGTGGGCGTCCGCCAGGATACCGGGGCTTACCACATCATCCCCTGGTCATCGATAACGACCTTCGCCAACTTTGTGCGCGGGATCGGCTCCTTCGTCGCAAACTATGACGTCGACAGGCAGGAGGACGTGGATAAAGCTAACCGGGTGCTGAAAGAGGCGGTGGAAGCGCTGATGGGCCAGGAAGATATTCGCATGCTGGTGATTGGCGAGCCGACGTTCTCGGGCATCGTGGGGCTGACAAACCAGGCCTTTACGGTGAGAGTCACCTTTACCACCCTGCCGCTAAAACAGTGGACGGTGCGCTACGCGCTCGACGGCATGGTCAAAAAACACTTTGATGATGCGGGCATCAGGCCACCGGTGCAAACCGTGCAGGTCATGCAGCCGGGTGCCGATGCGGTGCAGACCTTACAGGCCTCAGAAGCGGCGGCGGGTGCGTTACCCCCCGCCAGCCCGACCGGCTAATTATTTCCCGCGGTTTTTTGCCCAGCGTGCGCGCTGGGCATCATCCATAAAGCTCCAGGCGATGAAACGGCTCTGCTTTTGCCCCTGGGCCATCTCTTTTTTCACCACTTTCACCACGCCGGTTTCCTGCATCACGCGGTACAGCGCCGGCAGATTTTCACCTTTTGACACCAGCGAGGTGAACCACAGAACCTGGCGACCAAAAGCCTTACTTTCTTTGATCATCTGGCTAACGAAGGCCACTTCGCCGCCTTCGCACCACAGCTCCTGCTCACGGCCACCGAAGTTAAGCGCGCCATCTTCGCTCTGCCCAAGATTGCGCCGCTTACGTTCGCTCACGCTGCGGGCCGCTGCCTCCGAGTCGTGGAACGGCGGGTTGCACAGCGTGGCGTCGTAGGTTTCATTTTTATGGATAATCCCGTCCAGAATACAGGCGGCATTTTTCTGGCGGCGAAGGCGAATCATGCGGCTCAGCCCAGGATTGCCGTCAATAATTTGCTGGGCGCTGCGGAACGCAGCATCGTCCAGCTCAGAGCCGGTAAAGCGCCAGCCGTATTCGTGCTGCCCGATCAGCGGATAGATGCAGTTGGCGCCCACGCCGATATCCAGCACGGAAGCCTGAGCGGGCACGGCACCGTCGTTACCTTCCGCCAGCAGATCGGCCAGATGGTGAATATAGTCCGCGCGCCCCGGCACCGGCGGGCAAAGGAAACCTTCCGGAATATCCCACTGCTTTACCTGGTAGAAATGCGCCAGCAATGCCTGGTTCAGCGCCTTAACCGCTAACGGATCGGCAAAATCGACGGTGGTGTCACCGTGCGGCCCCTGACGCAAAAACGCGGCCAGCGCCGGGCTGCTTTCGGTTAACGCGGCAAAGTCATAGCGACTGCGGTGGCGGTTGCGCGGGTGCAAACCGGGTTTAGTGGCGGCTGGGGTTTTCATCGGGGCTTCTCCTTGTGTGGGCGCGTAAGATACTCTGCTCTCTGCGTCGGGTAAATACATCGACGGCGATTTGACCTCTTCAACATCAATTCAGGTGCGCAATGAGTAAAAAACGTTATTACTACGAGCCCTCGGTGGGCCACGGCTTACCGCACGACCCGCTGAACGCTATTGTCGGGCCGCGCCCGATTGGCTGGATTTCCTCCTGCAACCTGCAGGGCCAGCGTAATCTCGCACCTTACAGCTTCTTTAACTGTTTTAACTATCGCCCACCAATCATTGGTTTCGCCAGTAGCGGCTGGAAAGACAGCGTCCAGAACATCCTCGACACCAAAGAGTTCGTCTGGAACCTGACCACACGCCCTCTTGCCGAACAGATGAACGAAACTTCCGTCACGCTCCCCCGTGGCGAAGATGAGTTTCAGCGCGCAGGCCTGACGCCGGTTGCAGGGACGAAGGTCAACGCCAGCCTGGTGGCGGAAAGCCCGGTCAACTTTGAGTGCCGCCTGTCGCAGTGCATTCGCCTGACGTCTGCCGACGGCGACGAGCTAAACAGCTGGCTGGTGCTGGGTGAAGTCGTTGCCGTGCATATTGATGAAGAACTGCTTATCGACGGCATTTACCAGACGGCGCTGGCAAAACCCGTGCTGCGAGCCGGGGGGCCCACCGCCTATTACACGGTCGATGAATCCCTGCGTTTCGACCTCGTCCGCCCCGACGCCCGTTAAATCAACAATATCAGCCACATAAATGTGTGTTTTTTGTCAGTTTTAGGTCAAGTTTTATCGTTCAAAAAACACGCACAAGTCCATCAATTTTTTGCGTCATTGCCTGCCAGCAGGAGAACTAAACTGTAACTGTCAGACAACAAAAAGGTGTTACGCTCTTAACGCTCAAGAGGATGTAAAGATGAAAAAACTGCTGTATTTCTCTGCGGTTATCTCTCTTGCTGCACTGCCTTTTGCCTCCATGGCAGCCCAGGAAATGAGTGACGCAAACCTTGGTCAAATGCAACCTATTGGCACCGTGACGGCCAAAGCCAGCAACCTTGACGATCTGCAGGCCAAACTGGCAGAAAAAGCCAAAGAACAGGGTGCAACCGGCTACGTGATTAACTCTGCGGGCGGTGATAACCACCTGTACGGCACCGCCACTATCTACAAATAGCCCTTGTCCAGGCCAGCAAAATGCCCTGCAGTCCACTTTGCGGGGCATTTTTATTTCTCCGCTACGAAAAAATATTTAAGCAATCATATGATACTTATATAGCTCATCTGTGAATTAACTCACTTTATTAGCGCCAAACAATCACTAAGGTAATGGCACGCAAGAATTGTCTCTTGTGATTACTTTCGGAGCGGTAAAATGAAAAACCTGATGGCCGCATTAGAAACCCGGCTGATGCCTCTGGCCGCCAAAATGGCGCAGCAGCGCCACCTCGGTGCCATTCGCGACGCCTATATCTCGTTCATGCCGTTTATTATCGTGGGCTCGATTCTGCTGGTTATCTCGTCGTTCCCGAGCACCCACTACCAGCAGTTTATGGCCTCTATTTTTGGCGAGGGCTGGTCAGCCACCGTTGAAATCCCTTTTAACGCCATCTTTTCAACGATGGCGGTCTTTATCAGCTTTCTGGTGGCCTACCGGCTGGCAGAGCGCTACGACATCGACAGAATGTCCTCCGGCATTTTGTCCCTCTCCTGCTTCCTGATCCTCACGCCTTTTGCCAAACACCCGGACGTCGGCAACCTGATCCCAATGGAATGGCTGGGCTCAAAGGGGCTGTTTGTCGCGATGCTTGGGGCGCTGGCGAGTACGGAGCTGTTTGCCTGGATGCTGCGCCAGAACTGGGTCATCAAAATGCCGGACGGCGTCCCTCCGGCGGTGCAAAAATCCTTCGCGGCGCTTATCCCGTCGCTGCTAATTCTGATTATTGCCCTGGCGGTTCGCGTGCTGTTCGCAAAAACCGCCTATCACACCATTCATCAGTTCGTCTATGAAGTGCTGGCGACGCCTATCCGCCACTTCGGCACCTCTTACATCGGCGCACTGTTTACCTGCTTCAGTATTACCAGCCTGTGGTCGGTAGGCATTAACTCCGGCTCGATGGTCAACGGCATCCTTCGTCCCTTCTGGATGGAAAACCAGATGGACAACCTGGCCGCCACGCAGGCCGGCATGCCGCCGCCGCACGTGGTGACCGAGCAATTTTACGACATGATCTGGATGGGCGGCGCAGGGGCAACATTGTCTCTGGTGATTGCTATGCTGCTGTTCGCCCGCAGCCAGCACATCAAAAATGTCTCACGGTTGGCCGTCGGCTCCTCCATTTTCAACATTAACGAGCCGGTGCTGTTTGGCCTGCCGGTCATCATGAACCCCGTCATGCTGATCCCCTTTAACCTTGTGCCGCTGGTGCTGGTCACGGTGCAGTACATCGCCATGTCCATTGGCATGGTGGCCACCACCACCGGGGTGTACATCCCCTGGACGCTGCCGCCGGTCTTGAGCGGATTTATCGTCACCGGGCACCTGAGCGGCGCGGTTATCCAACTGATTAACCTGTGCATCGGGGCGCTGATATACCTGCCGTTCCTGAAGGTCGTTGACCGGCAGTACCGGGCCAGTGAATCACCGGCACAGGTGACTGAAAGCAAACCCGCCACGGAGTAGTTAAACATGACGTTATCAGCAAACTGGGGAACGATCGCCACCTGGCGTATGGCATGGGAAGGCGTTGGTGAAGCCGCCGAACGGCTGCAGCAAGGCGGTTCGGCCAGCGACGCCGTGGTGCATGCGGTCAAATGCGTAGAAGATTATCCATTCTATAAATCGGTCGGCTTCGGCGGCCTGCCCAATGAAAAGGGTGAAGTCGAGCTGGACGCCGCCTTTATGGACGGCACCAGCCTCGCGCTCGGCGCCGTCGCCGGGGTAAGGAATATCGCTAACCCGATCCTGGTCGCCAGGGCCCTCAGCGAAGAGCGTTTTAACAGTTTTATGGTGGGCCAGGGAGCCGAAGCGTGGGCAAAAGATCGAGGTTTTGAAAGCAAAACGATGCTGACCGAGCGGGCGCACAATCATTACCTCAAGCGCAAGCGTGAAACCCTCGATCGCGGGCTAAGCCCCTACACCGGGCACGACACCGTGGGCGTGATCGCGCTCGACGGCCAACAAAAAATGTCGGTCGCCACCTCTACCAGCGGCCTGTTTATGAAGCGCCCTGGCCGCGTAGGCGACTCACCGGTATCCGGCTCCGGCTTCTACGCCGACAGTGAAGTCGGCGCCGCCACCGCCACCGGCCTCGGCGAAGATCTGATGAAAGGCTGTATCAGCTACGAGATTGTCAGCCGCATGGCGCGCGGCATGTCACCGCAGCGGGCGGCCGAGTCTGCGGTTTATGACCTGGAGGCCAAACTGATTTCCCGCTACGGTCGTGCCGGCGACCTGTCCGTCGTCTGTATGAACAACCGGGGCGAATACGGCGCGGCCACCACCATCGACAACTTCTCTTTCTCTGTCGCCACGCCAGCACAGCCTGCGCAGGTGTTTCTCACCGCCCGGGACGGCAACCGCACGGTCATCCGCCCGGCAGATAGCGAATGGCTGGACGCCTACCAACAGCGCATCACCGCGGAGGTTATCCAATGAAATGCCAGCTAGTTTCACCCGACGCTGCCTTTAACAGCGCTCATCTTATCTTGTGGAATACTTCCCTGAGCCGCTGGCCGAACGCGCTCCAGCCCCTGCTGGAAGAGATGTCTACCTATGATGAGCCGCAAACAACCGCCTTTGGCTTGCAGGGTATATGCGAGCGCCTGACGCTGCTGCCTTCTGCCGATGTCACCCAGCCAGTCGTGCTTCGCCAGCTGCTTTCTGCCGTTGAAATGCTGCTGCCGTCTCCCGTTTTGCAGCCCGTCGCGCTGGACCTTGCGGGCTTTAACCTGGCGGACGAAACCACGTTTGTGCGGCTGCGCACGCTGCTGATAGCCCTGCTCAACCGCTTCTATCAGCTGCCGCAGCTGGGCTATCGTCAGGACCAGCCGCCAGGCGACAGCGAACTGTGGCTGATAACCGAGCCCAACAACGCCCTGGCGCGCCGCCTGGCTGAACAGGCCGAGGCTATCGCTCAGGGAATGCAGCTTTCTCGCCAGCTGGCGGATTTGCCCGCGCTGGACTGCCGCCCGCAGGATGTGGCGCTGCAAGCAGAAGCCTGGGCCGCCCAGCATCCGCAAACCAGCTGTGAGATCCTCGACGAGCAGGCCATTTTTGACCACGGCCTCGGCTGCCTGCACGCCACGGGAAAAGGCAGCGTCAATCCGCCCCGGCTGGTTACGCTGCGCTGGCAGGGTGCCGGCGAACAAGACCCGGTTTATGCCCTGGTCGGGAAAGGGATTACCTTCGATACCGGCGGGATGTGGCTGAAGGAAGGCGAAGGCATGCGCACGATGAAGTACGACATGTGCGGCGCGGCGGTGGTGTTCGGCATGATGGAGACCGTGAAACGCCTGAACCTGCCCATCAACGTCGCGGCGGTCATGGCGCTGGCGGAAAACATGCCCGGCAGCACCGCGATGATGCCGGGTGACGTTGTGCGCTCTCACGCAGGAGCAAGCGTGGAAATTATTAATACCGATGCCGAAGGCCGCCTGGTCCTCGCAGATGCCCTTAGCTATGCCGCAGAACGCTTTAAGCCTGCCGCCATGGTTGACGTCGCCACGCTGACCGGCGCGGTAGTCAAAGCGCTGGGTTACGACATTTCGGGGCTGATGAGCAACAACGAAGCGTTAAGCCGGCGCCTGCAGCAGGCGGGCAGCATGACGCAGGATCGCGTCTGGCCTTTGCCGCTGGACGAAAGCTTTGACGGCCAGGTGAAGAGCGCCATTGCCGACTATACCAACACGCCGCCCAACAACGCCGCTATCGCGGTGTCTGCCGCGCAGTTCCTCAGTAAATTCTGCCATCAACGCCCCTGGGCGCATCTCGACGTCAGCGGTACCGCGCTGTCGCGAGGGAAGTTCACCCAGGCCAGCGGCCGACCGGCACATTTGCTGACGCAGTATTTTCTGTCGCTGTGTGAGGGGAAATAGCGTTTCATTAATATGAAGCGCCCGAACGGGCGCTTAACGCCGGGGATGATTGAGCTTGAGCCACGCTTCCGGCGTCAGGTTTTTCAGCCGGCTGCGGATGATCCTCTTATTCAACAGGTCTTCGAACTCCAGCAGCACGGCCCCTAACCCCAGACGCTTATCAAAGCGCTCGCCGTTCAACAGCCCATCCAGCTGCTGGTGATAATTGCCCTGCCCGGCTTTTTCGAGCCAGCTTTCCTGCGGGGCCGTATATAAAGGAACGCCAAGTGCCTCAGCGAGATTCCGGGTGAACACGCACGGTTTCGCCGTTAACGAAAGCAGGGGCAGCGAAAGCCCTTCGCGTAAAAATCCCACCAGCGGCTCAGGCATAGCCTCGCTGCCGCGCTCCCGAAGCGCAACGGCCATATAGCCGGAAACGCGGTCGCTGAACACCAGCAGCTCGCCCTGCTTGTGGCTAATGATTTCCGGCAGCGGGAAGGCATCCAGCACAAAATGGCCCGGCGTCTGCTTGAGATCCGGCTTACTCATGCGGGACTGCTGCCAGTTTTGCAGCATGCGGCTGACGCTGGCGCGCGAAATCCCCTGCTGAATCAGCAAGCGCGCGGCTTCAAGAAGCTCGTCCAGGGAAAGCGCAAGGCGCAGGCGTAGAAATACCAGCATCGACTCCTGCTCGTGGCTTAATGCACGATGAATCGTATTGGGCCGATGAGACTTGTCGTAGCAGTCGTCGCGCATGCGCCAGCGACGGACGGTATCGACCGAAATGTTCAGCTCTTCCGCCAGCTCGCCGTCCGTTTTTTCGGACTCCTGAATGTACTTACGCGTACGCGGCGTTGTTGTGGCGTTGGAGTGCAGCTTTATCTCCATCGAACCTCATCCATCGGGTTGAAAAGGAAAGACAACATTATAAAAGCTTCCCCGGCAGGTTACTGCGCAAAAAATCAAAGTCATCCCAAAAAGCGTGCGCAAGCGATTGCACATCAGGTACGACCAGCACTAACAAAAAGAGTAGCAAAATGTGCGCAAACTAAGTGTTTCCAGGGTTAACGTCACGCAGCGAAACTATTTACCTCGTAATCACTACTTATTTCAACAGGTTATAACTAATTCAATTTTTTTGATTAAGGTCGTCAATTCTCTTCGATTTATTCTTCCACTAAAAAGTGTGACCATAATCACATCGACGGAACAACGTCACCTTAACAGAACAACCTGCGAGAATTTAGCCATGAAAACCATCAAATATGCTGTAGCTGCAATTGCTCTTTCAACTCTGTCTTTCGGTGCTTTCGCTGCCCAATCCGTGAACGAAGCACAGACACAGAACCTGAATAAAATTGGTGTTGTTTCCGCAACTGGCGCAACGACCCTGGATGGCCTGGAAGCAAAACTGGCGGCTAAAGCAGAAGCAGCAGGCGCAAGCTCTTACGCGATTACCTCTGCGAACACCGAAGGTCAAATGAGCGGCACCGCGGTTATCTACAAATAATCACGCGCTCAGGCATTACCCTCATTGAGGCCGGTACCCTCATCGGCCTTGATAGCACTACCCTTGTTTAACCCTGATGTTACCCTTGTTTGCCCGCGATGCCTGTCGCGGGCTTTTTTTTGTTTGTCGTTCAGAAAACTTCAGCAACACGCGCCAGGCCAGCCTCAAGCGTGGCCACTTCGCCGGTGGCCAGCAGGCAGCAGGCCATCTGAATTTTCAGCGACTGCGGCACCGGCTCAACGCCCGCCACGCAGCGCTCAATCCAGCGTGCGGTCACGGCAGGATCTTTGCCCGACGGCAGCACAACGGCCTCGCCGTCGACGTCGGTCTGCCGCTCGCTGACCACGCGGGTTCCCTTGTCATCAATCAGCGTAATCTGCGGGCAACGCTGCGGATTGGCGTACACCTCGCCCTCGGTACCGTGCATTAACAGCCCACGGCCGCCGATATCGGCAAAGAACTTCGCCACTTTTGGCACGTATTCCGGATGAGAAACGCTGGCCAGACGCAGCGCGGCATCTTCGGCAAACGGCGTGGCCAGCTTCGCCAGCGTATGCGCGCTGTTACGCACGCCCATGCGCCAGCGCATCGCCAGTTGGGTTTCCATCGGCGGGCAAAGCGCGCTAATTGGCAGGTAGACGGGATGATGAGACTCAAGCTTCGCCTGCGCCTGTCCGGCGTAGCGCGTTGGTTCAATGCCCAGCAGCGTAAAAATGGTTTCCGTTAACACCCGGGTTGGGTCTTCGCTCACGCCGTGGACCACCACGGGGTAACCCAGCTTGTTGAGCAAAAGCGCCAGCAGCGGCGTGAGGTTCGCCTGCTTGCGGGCGCCGTTATAGGAAGGGATGACAATCGGCATCGGTTTACCCGGTGGCGGGGTTAGCGCAATAACGTGCTGCTTCATTGCCTCATAAAAACCGAGCATCTCCGCTTCGCCTTCGCCCTTGATACGCAGGGCAATCAGCACGCCGCCCAGCTCCAGGTCAGGCACTTCGCCCTTCAGCATATGGCTATACAATCCGCGCGCGGTATCAAAATCGAGATCTCTGGCGTGGTTTTTCCCCCGGCCAATTTCTTTAATGATTTTGCGATAGTCCATTCAGACTCTCCTTGCTATTTCTTGCTCACACGTTTGCGCCGTACAGTGTGTTTCGGCGTCGTTATTATCACTTTTGCTTCCGGCGCTTCGGGCTGTTCAATCGGGAACACCGGCAGCGCGGCCAGCAGGCGCTCGCCGTAGCGTTTACTCAGCAGGCGGCGGTCGTAAATGACTATTTCACCATAGCAGGCGTGACTGCGAATTAAACGCCCAACTTGTTGGATCAGGTTAAAAGAGGCGCTGGGCAAACTCTGCACCTCGAAAGGATAGCGGTTAAGGCTTTTCAGCCACTCCCCTTCGGTGACGACCACCGGGCTGTCTACCGGCGGGAAGGCGATTTTATGTATATGGACCTGGGTCAGCAGCTCGCCTTTCAGGTCCAGCCCTTCGGCGAAAGATTGCAGGCCGATAAGCACGCTGGTTTCCCCGGCCTCAACGCGCTTGCGGTGCAGCTCCACCAGCCGGTAGCGAGGCTGATCGCCCTGCACCAGCAGCATCAGCCGCAGGTCGGTGACGTGGGTTAAAAACTGCTGCATCGCCCGGCCGCTGGCAAACAGCACCAGCATCGCTTTGTGCTCGCCCAGTGCCAGCTGCGCACGGAAGAACGCCGCCATCTCGGCAATATGCTGCGCCTCGTGCTCCATCAGTGGCTCAACGCGCATCTTCGGAATCACGATTTTACCCTGCTCGATATGGTTAAACGGCGAGTCCAGATGGATAAAGCGGTCGCCCGCTTTCTCACGCAGCCCGCTCATTTCCTGCAGGCGGTCAAAACGGTTTAGCGAACGCAGCGTGGCAGAGGTGACTATCACGTGCGGCACCTTGCGCCAGAGCATTTTCTCCAGCTGATCGCTAACGCGGATGCCCACGCAGTGGAAGAAAAGATGCGGCTGCCCCTCACGGATTTCACGCGTGACCCACTTCGACACCGGCGCGCCGGAGGCCTGCTCCATCGCCGCCAGCTTCCACAGTTTGCTCTGCGCTTCAAAGAAGCCTAGCGCCCTGTTCATTTGCAGCAGCGCCCGGTGCAGGCGCACGATGTCATGGCTGGCGGTTTTTTCACTCAGATCGTTCAGCAGCGCTTCAGACAGGCTACGCAGGGCCTCCATCAGCTTTGCCAGCCGCTGGCAAATGACCATCACCTCTTCGGGCAGCACGCCCATCTCAAAGCGGTGCTCCCCTTCCCGCTCGCCCGGCAGCCACAGGCCGACGATAGCGTGAAACGACTGCAGCAGCTCGTAAACTTCATCGCAGTGGTTGGTCAAACGTTCAGGAGAGGTCAGCGGCGGCGGGCTTTTTGGCCGGAACTGTGCCATGCAGGTTTC
Source organism: Cedecea sp. P7760 (assembly GCF_013386425.1). Lineage (NCBI taxonomy): Bacteria > Pseudomonadati > Pseudomonadota > Gammaproteobacteria > Enterobacterales > Enterobacteriaceae > Cedecea > Cedecea sp. P7760. The sequence continues at coordinate 22,661 of NZ_JACARU010000071.1, forward strand.
CACCAGCTTGCTGAACAGGTCCAGCTGCAGGCGGCTGTAGCCCGGCGTGACCTCGGCGCTCATCTCCAGCGCGTCGCGTGCCACGTCGGCAAGGTGATGCCCTTCGTCCAGCACCAGCAGCAGGTTTTTCGCTTCCGGCAGCACCGCATCGCTTTCCAGCGCCGCCATCACCAGCGCATGGTTGGCGACCACCACTTCCGCCTCGTCGATTTCGCGGCGTGCCACAAAGAACGGGCACTCTTTGTACCAGTGGCAGTTCCGCCCCAGGCAGCTGGCTTTATCGGTGCTTAGCCGCCGCCAGAGGTCATCCTCGATGGCCTCGTCGGTATGATCGCGCAGCCCGTCCCATTTATAGCCGTCGAGGCTGGCTTTGAGTTTGGCGCAGCGCTGCTGCTCGGCTTTGCTGGTCGGTGCCATCTCATCATCGAGAAAGGCCAGCAAATCGCCCTGGGTAAAGTTGTCGGTTGCCAGCGCGGCCAGGTTACGCGGGCAGACGTAACGCCCACGGCCAAAGGCGGCGGTAAATTTCAGGTCAGGAATGATTTTGCGCAACAGCGGCAGGTCTTTGCTGTAAATCTGATCCTGCAGTGCGACGTTGGCGGTGCTGACCACCAGCGTTTTTTGGTCTCCCCTGGCGATGGCAATGCCGGGAATCAGGTAAGAGAGGGTTTTGCCGACGCCGGTCGGTGCTTCGATAGCCAGATGCCGCCCTTCCTCACCGGCGAGGGTCTTCGCCACCTCGGCGATCATCTGCCGCTGAGGCGCTCGCGGAATAAAGTCCGGGATCTGCTGCTGTAGCGCCTTATACCAGGCACCGATTTGCGCTTTTTGCGCCGACGACAAAGCCATAACATCACTTCTACTGTATAAACAGCCACTATTGTTTCACTTTTACTCCCCTGACAGTAGCGTTTTTTCCTCTTCTGCGAAGCTCATTGCGGAAAACGTTTTAACCGCACTCCGGCGGCTAAAACGTGAGGGTGATTTTTATACGAGCCAGGCGGCCAGCTTTTCGGCCTGCAGGGCAAAGCGGTTAAACAGCCGCTTTAACACTTCCGGCTCGAGCTGGTGAAACGGCAGGCTGCTCCACTGCACGACCTGCTGTTGTTCAGGCAGCAGCCCGGTGAGCACCGGCGGGTAATCCATTCCCAGCAGGTTTGCCTGCAGCAGCACCGAGAGGGTTTCGGTGTCGCTCAGCCGGGTTGGCCGCACGGGCAAAATACAACTCAGCAGCAGGTGCCCCACCGGGGACTCGCTGATCTCCAGCGTTAAGCCCTCGGCAAGCTCTATGGAATAGCCTTCGGCGTTCTCCAGCTCGGCTTTTTGGCCGAGATCATCGGTCAGCAGCGGCTGCAAAATTTGCGCTAGTTTTGAAGGTGCGGGCATCGTTAGTTACCTAAAATTCGCCGGAAAGCGGCGGTCACGGAGTTAGAACGAGGCCGCGTTCGGGCCGGGGCTGGCGCGGCGCCGTAAACGTCGGGTGGAATCACCGGCGGCTCGCGGTAGACCGGTCGGCTATTCATGCCGTGCACAGGCGCGTGGGCATGCATCGGCGGCGGTCCGTAGCTGTAAACCGGTGCCGCAGCGGGTGGCGGCCCGTAATGAAAAGCAGGCCCGGAGGCCGGAAGCGGGATGGTGCTGTACATATTTCCCGGTGCCGGTGGCGGCGGTGCGTAAATCGGCATTGGTGCCGGACGAACATCGATGGAGTTTGCCCGCCGACGAGGCGCTGCGGGCGGTACCGCATTTGATGCCGTTCGTGGGCGGCGGCCGCGAGAGGATGATTCTGCGGCAAAGGACTCCGTGCGCTGACGAGGACGATCGTTACTGCTGAACGTCGGGGCCGGGGCCCCACGCTGCTGCGCCTCAGCGGCAGCCTGAGGCCCGCTCATACGGGAACGTAGCTGCCCCGCGGACAACGACTGGTCAAAATGCTGCACCACGCCACGGCTGTCGCTGCCGTCATACTGAATACCCAGGTTGTTGGAGGCGTGGCGCTGCACGTATCCCGGCCCGGCGGCCACTGAGTCACGCAGCTGTTCCGGACTGAGCTTCGCAAGTTTTGGCGCTGCCTTACGGAACGCTTTATCCACCTCGGCCTGCGTCGCTTTCTCTCCGCGCAGCAGCTTCTCGCGGACATCATCGTCCCTGTAGCCGGGTTGGTAGGTATGCAGTACGTGGAAACTATCGCCGAATTTAGCGTCCTCCAGCCGCATGGCGCGGCCAAACTCCGGCCAGGGATCGGACACAATGGACTTCCCGTCTACGCGCGGATCGCCAATGATCACAAAGGCATGGTCTACGTCACGGTTATGCACCACGGAAACCGGCTGTTTGACGCGGGAGTTAGCCAGCAGCAGCGCATTCACTGCCGCCATTTCACCGCAGTTACCCGCACGAAACTTAGAAGCCTCCCAGGCTCGCACGGTGTAGTCCCCATTGCCCGTTCCCTTCTGCGCCAGCAGCGTTCGCTTATAGGATTCACCCATCGTGGCGCGAACATGGTTCTTTTGGTTGCCCGACCCCATGTCCAGAATGCGCCAGGTATCATCTATCGCTTTATTGGCGTAATAGAGCGCATCCGCCCGGCGCGACGACACCTTCACGGTGCAGTCGAAGTGCTGAGGATTGTTAGGCTCCAGCGCGATGCGCATGGATACCCGTCGGTTTGAGTTACCGCTTATCAGGCCAGGATCGACCCGCAAGCTGGTATCAACGCTGTTCAACGGCATGATATCTCCCCACTTTAGTTGTTGAGTCAAAAGGTTAAGTGGGAAGAGCGGCGCGGTGGTTCCTGAGGGCAGCAAAATCGTTGCGCCATCGCGCCCGGCACGGGACGCGTGGGCAACTTGTAACAAGCTGCAACTTTTATCGCCCCCGGCAGAGCTAGATTCGCCGCGGCGAGGCTGCTATGTTCATTTATCACGCGTCTTTGCACTTCGTGAGCGATAATTATTTTTATAAAAAAGAACAATTTAATAACTATAAATTATGGATGACAGACGGTATGGCAATCAGACTCCTCCTCGCGGACGATCACATTTTGATGCGCGAGGGCCTGAAACAAATTTTTTCACTGGATAAGAAAATTAAAGTGGTGGCGGAAGCCGGCTGTGGCAAAACGGTGCTCTCGCTGCTGACGGAAATTGATGTTGATGTGCTGCTGCTGGATCTCTCCATGCCAGGCGAGTCCGGGCCGGAACTGGTGCAGCAAATCACCCGGCTGTGGCCGATGCTGCCGGTGCTGGTATTAAGCATGCACAACGAGCCGCAAATCGCCCAGATGGTCCTCGCCAGCGGCGCCCACGGCTTCATTACTAAAGATCAGGCTCCGCAAACGCTGCTGCACGCCATCCATCGCGTGGCCGCCCGCCAGCGCTATATCGACCCTTCGCTGGCGGAAGCCATCGTCTTTTCTACCCAGGAAAACGACCAGCTTCGCCGCTACGCCACGCTATCCCAGCGCGAAAAGCAGATCCTCCGTCTGCTGAGTAGCGGCGAAAATGTCAACGGCATAGCGGAGACGCTGAGCATCAGCAACAAAACGGTCAGCACCCATAAAACCCGCATGATGGAAAAAATGCAGTTCGACAACAACGCCGACATCATCAAGTTTGCTATTCGTTATCATAAACTTTAGCCGCGCCCGGCTGGGTATAAGGGATCTCGATATGCACGCAGCTCCCTTTACCCGGCGTGCTGTGGATGTTAAACGTCCAGCCCTTCATCATGCAGCGTTCCCGCATGCTCAGCAGCCCAAATGCCCCCTCGGACACCAGGCCCGGATCAAACCCCTGGCCGTCATCATTGATGCAAATAAGCACGACGTTGCCCCTTGTGAGCACCTTCACCTCCACTTCCCGCGCTTTCGCATGCCGCTGAACGTTGGTGAGCGACTCCTGCACCACGCGGAAAATCGCCGTCACCTCATCGTCACACAGCGACACCGGCAGCGGCTGAATGGTCAACGTACAGACCCCGGAGCGGAGCTTATTGAACTGGTCCCGCAGCCAGATAAGTGCGGGCTTCAGCCCCATATTCAGCACCGCCGGGCGCAGCTGGGTGGCAATGTCACGCACCACTTTAATGGTGCCATCCACCAGCTGAGTCAAAGGTTCGACGTCATGCTGGAGCGCGGGATGGTTCTGCCCCAGCAGGGAGATCCCTACCCGCAGTGAGGTAAGATGCTGCCCCAGCTCATCGTGAATTTCTCGCGCCATATGCTTGCGTTCGTTTTCGACGCTGCTTTGCATCTTCTGGGTCATCTGCCTCAGCTGTTCGTGGGTCTGGCGCACCTGCTGTTCGGCAAAATATTGCCGGGAGGCCGGACGAGCGATCACCAGCACGGATTTCAGCGTCTGCTGCGGCGTGAACTCAGGAATAAAACGCGCCTGATAAATCCTCCCTACCCGTGAGTCGGAGCGCACGCCATGCAGCACGGCCTCCAGCTGAATGTGCTTGCGCAGCACCAGCTGCAGCGACCAGTTGATCTGCTCCATCAGGGTCGAGTCGCCGATGAGCGAATTCATTTTCAGGCCGATAGCCGCCGCGCTCCTGGGCATACACTGCAGCGCCGTTTCGTTGGCATAGAGCAGCCTTTGCTCGCTGTCCACGCGCAAAATAGCATCCGGCACGTTATCCAGAATGTCGCGAAGTTCGTTTTCGCGGTCGTAGTAAAAACGATGAATGTCGTTGCGGTAGCGGGTATCGCACACCACCATCATCACCCAGTTCTGCCCCTGGAACGCAAAGCGACTCGGGCAAACTTCCACCGGAATCACCAGATCGGGCGAGGCGTGAAAGCGGGCGTTAATTTTATCGCCGTACAGCGAATGCTCCGGCTGCTCCAGCTGCTGCTCCACCACCGCGAGCAGCGGCAGATCGCCGTAGCCCCGCAGGCGGGTGAAAATATTTTCGCCTGAAAGACGCCCTTCATTTGCCGGCAGGCAAACGCTGAGCGCCTTATGGTTGGCAAAAACAATAGTGAAATCCCTGTCAACGATGAAAACCAGCTCGCGCATACTGTTGAAAGCGGCGCCCAGCAAATCCGGAGAGTCATTGGGCCGTGGATGCGGCCCGCCGTCTTGTTTCATAGGGTATTATTCTTCTCGTTCAGGGGATAACGAAGCGAACGTGGCTCAGTTCAGGCTATCCCACCCCAGATCCTGTTTTAAGGACTGCCGGAGACGGGAAAGACGTGAGCGAACGGTGCCGATCGGAATGGTCATCCGGTCGGCCGCTTCCTGGTAACTGATGTCATTATCGACGATCAGTTGTAATAATTGTTGATAATCTTCAGGGAGTTGCGAAATTCTCTGCAACACTTTCGCCAGGATATCCTTGCCCTCTGTCACCCCTTCTGGCTGCTCCGAATGCAGCAGCGTCCCGAGCACGTCGTCATTTAGCTCATCGTGCAGGTAGCTCACTTTGACGGATTTGTAGTGGTTCTTCACCAGGTTTACCGCAATCCCAAACATCCAGGTTTCCGGGCGCGATGAGCCGCAAAACTTGTGCTTATTGCGAATCACCTCATACCAGGTGTTCTGCACCAGATCTTCTATATCGGCAAAGTTTGCCACGCGTTTACGAATAAAATTATACAGACGCTGCTCGTTGTCGCGCATTACTCGCTCCCAGTTAACCACCGGAAACTCGCCCTGCACAACGTTGGGCTCAAAAGTCGGCTGCACTTGCGGAAAGACCTGTGATTCGAAATCAAACATGGCTGACATGGTGAACACCTTTTTAGTGAATAGATTCAGGAGTTCGTCCTATAGCAAGCGCCATGCCAGCGAAATAAACCAACATAACAATATGATTTTATTAATTTAAAATTTTAAACTCGGAATAATATGAGTAAAAACACACACAGCCTGAAAGCCGGTTTGTGCAACTTCTTACACAGCCCTCGAGAGCGGAAATTATTTTATTTGCGGGGGAACCTCCCCAGGCCTTAACCCACACACAGACAGGCGAATCGGGTAAGGCACAACGCAATGAACATGAGAATCCCCCAGCACCATCACCACCATAATCTGCGTCTTGAAACCGAACAGGCGGACGCGCTGGTCGATGAGCTAATCAGCGACACGAACAGTGATAAAAGCGCGGCGAGCAGTTCATCGTCAGCCACTCGCGCTGCGCCCGCGCCTCAGCGGCCCGGTGCGGCGCAAGAGTCGATGGCGTCAGCCTTTGCAGAAAGCATCGAGCAGAAAATCAAACATGAGGAGCAGCGCACGCAGGGTACCCAGCAGCGCCGCGTCTCGGTGGCGGCCATCAAGGTTACCCACCTTGTGGAGCTGGGCCGCCTGCTGGAAAGCCCGTCCGGGAAAGACCAGGCCGGGCAGGAATCCGCGTTTGAGCGGCTGCTGTCAGGCTCGGAAGGGAAAAATCCCACTCTTGAGGACCTGCTGGAACAGGCCAACAACGACCCGGCTTCGGCATTTGTCACCCTCAGCCTGATGGCGATGTGCCTGCGTAACGGCAGCAACCCTGCGCTGGCGGCGCACGTCGAACGCATGCTGGCCGAGCTCCAGCAGCAGCACCCGGAAAAAATTAACGCAGGGGTGAACACCGCCCCGGCGATTGCCGCCTTTAGCAGCGACCCGGGGCAGAAGCGCGAAATGCGCAAGCTTTACTACAGCGGCGTGATCAACCAGCAGTCCGCCGACAACATCATGGACGTGCTGCTGGACAAGTTTGGCGTCGAAGGCTTCGTGCCTGCGCTGCGAACGTTGCAGCGTGCGCTTTCGGATGATATCGCCGCCCTGGCCCCGTCAGCGCCACCAACGGCCCTGCGTCGCCTGCTTTCCGGGCTGAACGATACCCGCGCCATTACCCACACGCTGTCGGAAGTCGCGCAGTTCCTCGACCGCCTGAAGAACAAGTACTCCCACGTCACGATGGGCGCCGACGTGATGACCCGCTCTTTGCTCAGCATGTGCCGCAACGGCTTCTACTCGCGCGACCTGACCCAGCTCGGACTGCAGGTTGTGGGCGAAAAACCGCTGCAGCAATCGCTCTTTTTCAACGGACTGCTGACGCTGCTTCAGGCGCTGCCGGAAAAAATCTGGGGCGGCAACGATGATACCCGCCACAACGCTCTGCTCCTGCTGCGCACCCTGAACGGCGAATACGCCGCGTGGGAAAAACGCAGCCAGCTGGCGCAGTAAACGGACTTCATCAGGATTGAAAAGACAATGAACACGCTGTTTAACCTTCTCAACCGCCTGGCGATTACCGCCATGCAACGCTCCGAAGTGGTGGGGGCTTTCATCGCGCTGGCGGTGGTGTTCATGCTGATCATCCCGCTGCCGCTGGGGCTGATTGACGTACTGATCGCGGTCAACATCAGCGTCTCGTGCCTGCTCATCATGACGGCGATGTACCTGCCCAAGCCGCTGGCATTCACCACCTTCCCGGCGGTGCTGCTGCTGACCACCATGTTCCGCCTCGGGCTGTCGATTTCCACCACGCGCCAAATCCTGCTGCAGCAAAACGCCGGGCACATCGTTACCGCCTTCGGCAACTTTGTGGTCGGTGGCAACCTGGCGGTCGGCCTGGTGGTGTTCCTGATCCTGACGGTGGTGAACTTCCTCGTGATCACCAAAGGCTCAGAGCGTATCGCCGAGGTGGCCGCCCGCTTTACCCTCGACGCCATGCCGGGCAAGCAGATGTCCATCGACAGCGACCTGCGGGCCGGGCTGATTAACGTTCAGCAGGCAAAGAGCAAGCGCGAGGATCTGGCGAAAGAGAGCCAGCTGTTCGGGGCGATGGACGGCGCCATGAAGTTCGTTAAAGGCGACGCCATAGCCGGCATCGTCATCCTCAGCATCAACATGGTCGGCGGCTTCTGCATTGGCGTGCTGCAGCTGGGCATGGCCGCCGGCGACGCCGCCAACGTTTACTCAATTCTGACCATCGGCGACGGCCTGATTGACCAGATCCCGGCGATGCTTATCTCCCTGACCGCCGGGATGATGATCACCCGCGTGTCGGCAAACGAGGACATCCCGGACAACAACATTGGCCGCGAGATAAGCGACCAGCTCACCAACCAGCCTAAAGCCTGGATAATGTCCGCCATCGGCATGTTCTGCTTCAGCCTGCTGCCTGGGATGCCGACGCTGGTGTTTATCGTGCTGGGGGTCATTGCCCTGAGTTCGGGGCTGTTCCAGCTATGGCGAGCCAGGCGCGCGGCGGCCACCAGCACCGGCGGTGAAATTGTCGCCCCGGAAGCCAACGGCGAAGAGGATATTCGTACCTTCAACCCCAGCCGCCTGTTTGTGCTCAGCTTCTCGTCTGCCCGCGCCGGTGACCCGGCGGCGATGGCGCTTATCGAGGATATACGCCGCCTGCGCAACCGTATTGTGAACCAGTACGGCTTCACCCTGCCGGTGTTTAACATCGATTTTTCGCCGTACCAGCCCGACGATGAATTCCGTTTTCTGGTCTACGAAGTGCCTAAAGTGATTGGCACTTTTACGCCCAATAAGCGAGCGCTGGACTACCGCCTGCTGGCGCAGGAGGAAACCGGCACCGAGCTCAGCACCGAAACCTACCCGCAGGAAAAAGGCTGGGCGTGGCTGGAGGAAAACGACCCGCTGCTGGATAAATTCCAGATGGAATCCTGGAGTTCGCACCAGCTGCTGTTGGCCCGCATGGAAGAAGCCCTGTTTGCCAGCGGCCCGCGTTTCATCGGCCTGCAGGAAACCCGCGCCATTATCTCGTGGCTGGAGATGGACCTGCCGGAGCTGGCGCAGGAGTTCCAGCGCATCTTCCCGATAACCCGCCTGAGCGCGGTGCTACAGCGGCTGGTGGCCGAGCGTATTTCGCTGCGTTCGGTGCGCAGCATCACCGAATCGCTGATTGTTCACGGCCAGCACGAGCGGGATGTGGGCCTGCTGGTCGACCAGGTGCGAATCGATATTAAAGAACACATCTGCCACCAGTACAGCCACGGCGGCGGGATGCAGGTGTGGTTACTGACGCCGGAAACCGAAGAGATCCTGCGCGACAGCCTGCGCCAGACGCAGAACGAAACCTTCTTTGCCCTCAGCCAGGACAAACACGCCCTGCTGCTCGAGCAGCTGCGGGAAGTGTTCCCGTTGTTCCAACGGCAAACCAGCGTGCTGCTGTCTGCCCAGGACTTACGCAGCCCGCTGCGCCTGCTTATCCAGGACGAATTCCATCACGTCCCGGTGCTGTCCTTCGCCGAGCTGCAGTTTAACCTGCCGGTCAACGTGCTGGGACGCATTGATATTCACGAGAACGCGCTTGACGCCTTCACTGCCTAAAGGGTGCTGCCATGTATGAGCTGAGAGTATTAAACGGATTACATGAAGGCGCGGCGCTGCCGTTAAGCGGCGAACGCTGGCAACTGGGCAACTCGGCCGACAGCGATTTGCAGCTCAACGATGGCGGTATCAAGGCCAGCCACGCCCTGCTTAGCCGCAGCGCCGAAGGCTGGATGCTCACGCCGATGGACGGCACGGTTTGCCATCGCCACGGCGAACGCCTGAGCGAACAGCAGCTGTGGCAGCCGGGCGAAATCTTCGCCGTCGGGGGCGTCTGGCTGACGCTTGCCGCCGCCGACGAAGAATGGGATAACCGCCCGCCGCCACCGCCGGTGCCGGTAGCCAGCCAGAGCGAAACGGCCTCCGCTGCGCGTGAGCCAATCGGGGGCACGCCAAGCAAACCGGCCCCAGCCGTTCGCCGCTCGCTGCTGGCAAAAATTCTGCCGCGCTGGGCGCAAATCTTCACCCTGTCCAGCCTGATGCTGCTGACCTTCACCATCTTCAGCTGGGTGCTGCAGCCCGGTATCGCCCAGCAAAACAGCGACGAAGAGCCGCAAATCAAACCGGCGATCGCCGACAGTAATGAACTGCGCAGCCTGGTGGAACAGGATCTGCGAGAGCGAGAGCTTTACAACAAAGTGCAGCTCACCAGCACGCCGCAGGGCATTACGCTCACCGGTGAGCTGCAGGAAAACCAGCTGCCGATTGTCAGCCGCATGGTGGACAGCATCCGCAGCGATTATCAGCTGAAAATAGCGCTCAACAACCAGACCAAAGTGCGCGAGGCCGTACTGCCCTTCCACATCGTGCAAATAACCGCCGGGCCACACGCCAATATCGTGACCGCAGACGGGCAGCGCCTGTTTGTCGGCGACGAAAGAAACGGCCTGCGCCTGACCGGCATTACCGCCGACAGCGTGCAGTTTGGCGGCAAAGAAAACATCGCGGTGAAGTGGTAATGGGGCGCTATCAGACCGACCTCGACGACTGGTTTGCAGCGCGCCACCGCGCCCTGAGCCAGCTTTCCGCCGTCAGCGCCCACGGCCGCATCACCGGCATCAGCGGCATTCTGCTCGAAAGCAGCCTGCCCCAGGCCCGCATCGGCGATCTGTGCCTTATTAGCCGCAGCGGCGGCACCGAAGTGATGGCCGAGGTTGTCGGCTTTAATCCGCGCCACACGTTGCTTTCCGCCCTGGGGCCGCTGGACGGCATTGCCCAGGGTGCGCGGGTCACGCCGCTGTTTCAGCCCCATTCTATTAGCGTGTCGGACAGCTTATTTGGCAGCGTGCTGGACGGATTTGGCCGCGCCATTGACGAAGACAGCCTCTCCGCGTTTGCTTTAGCCAGCGAGACGCCGGACGCCCGCGGCGTGCTCGGCGATGCTCCCCCGCCCACGGACAGGCCGCGCATTGATACACCTCTGCCAACCGGCATCCGCGCCATTGACGGCGTCCTGACGATTGGCGTGGGCCAGCGCGTGGGCGTTTTTGCGGGAGCAGGCTGCGGCAAAACCACCCTGCTCGCCGAGATGGCGCGCAACACGCCGTGCGATGCCATCGTGTTCGGCCTGATTGGCGAACGTGGCCGCGAGCTACGAGAATTTTTGGATCACGAACTGGATGCCGAACTGCGCTCCCGCACCGTGCTGGTTTGCTCCACCTCCGACCGCAGCAGCATGGAGCGTGCCCGCGCCGCATTTACCGCCACGGCCATTGCCGAAGCTTTCCGTAACAAAGGCAAAAACGTGCTGCTGATTATCGACTCGCTGACGCGTTTTGCTCGCGCCCAGCGTGAAATCGGCCTGGCGCTCGGCGAACCGCCTGGCCGGGGCGGGCTGCCACCGTCGGTGTATACCCTGCTGCCGGGGCTGCTTGAACGCGCCGGGAAAACGTCGCGTGGCTCGATCACCGCCCTTTATTCGGTGCTGATTGAGCAGGACTCGATGAACGATCCCGTGGCCGATGAAGTCCGCTCGCTGATCGACGGCCACATCGTCTTAACCCGCCGCCTGGCGGAGCGCGGCCACTATCCCGCCGTCGACGTGCTGGCGAGCCTGAGCCGGACCATGAGCAACGTGGTGCCGCGGGAACACATTGCCGAAGCCAGCACGCTGCGCCAGATGATGTCGGCTTATCAGCAGGTCGAAATGCTCATTCGCCTCGGCGAATACCAGCCGGGCAACGACCCGATGACCGACGCCGCCGTGCAGTCTCAGTCGGCGATTAACGCGTTTTTGCGCCAGGCGAACCACGCCCCAAGCGACTTTATGGCTACCCGTCAGCAGCTGCAGGAGGCGATCGCCTGTGCGCCGTCATATTGATGCCGAAACTCCGCTCTCTCCTGACCCGCAGCAGGTCGCTCTGGAGCAGGTTCTGAATACCCTGCTGCCCATTCGCCGCCGTCGGTTACGCCACTGCGAACGCGAGCAGCGCCAGCATGAACAGCACCTCCGGCGCTGCCAGCAGGCCGTCGAACTGGGCGAACAGCAGCTGGCAGAGCAGAAAATCGGCTATTTGCAGCTGCGCAATGATTTCGTGCCGCAGCACGCAGGCGTCACCCAGCCGCTGAACGACCTGCGGGAAACGCTGGACGTCGAAAAAACAACCCGCGCGGGCGTTATCCAACAAATTCAACGCACGCAGCAGCTGCAAGAAGAAGTGCAGCAGCAGCAGGCGCGCCTGAACGACGCGCAGCTGGCCGTGCAGCGCTGCCAGCGGGACATTGAAAAAATGGAGTATTTGCTCAACCAAAATCAGGGGAACGCCTTATGATCCATCACGCGCTAAAAACCGCCCATCCGCAGCCAAGGCTCTGGCAACAATCTCATCCTGCGCCGCAGCCGCGTCACCAGCCTGATAACGCTCTGCAGGCACCCGCGCCGCGCGCGCCGCAGACGCCGACGAATAACGCGCCCACCCTGCCGCAGATGCCCGCTCGCAGCACGCCTGCTTTTAGCCGGGCCAGCGACCGCCAGAAACTGTCGCGGGATGAAAAAGAGTTTAGCGACCTGTTGTCTGAGGACGAGCCTGCGCCGCTGGTGCCGGTACTTGCGTTGAACCTGTTCGACGGTTCGCTGAGCGGCACCGAACAGCCGCAGCAGGCCAGTGAATCGCCGGCTTCCGCCCTGCAGGCCATGCTTGAATCGCACCTGGTGCAGGGCATTGAGCAGCAGGAAAGCCTGCCCGCCCGGTTCAGCCTGCTGCTGCCGGATTTGGGCGAGGTCGTGGCCCTGGTGACCCCGACCAACGGCGATGGGCTGGATATTGCACTCGGCTTTTCGGCTCATGCCTGGGACAAGGTTCGCGGCTTTGAACAGGACGGCCAGGGCTCGCTCAGTGGCCGTATGGGGAAAAAAGTTCGCCTGCGCTTTAAGCGCCGGGAGGCGGTATGAAACGGCTAACGCTTGCCGCTCAGTCACCGGATGAAGCCCGGCTGCGGCACTGGATTGGCTCCGGCTGGCGGCTGCAGTTTTCCCTTGATGGCGTGCCGGGTGAGCTTCGCCTGTTGCCGTCATCAAAGGCTGAGCAAACGGCGGCGCAGGCTGAAACTTTTCACTGTGCGGCAGGTGCATTGATATTTAGTGACCCGCTGCCTGTGCTGAGGCTGATGGCCGACTGCCCGGCGCTGCCCGGCGTTTCCACCGAAGATAATGCCTGGTACTGGCGCTATTTCAGCCAGCAGCTCAGCCCTCAGCTGGCCGGGCTATTTGAATTTATGCAGCCTGCCGATGCGCAGGAAAAACCCGACATTACGCTACGCCTTGAGGTCAGCCTCGGCGAAGAAAGTGCCGGCACGCGGCTGTCCCTCTCCTGGGCCACGCTACACCAGTTCACGCAGTTTGCGGGCTGGCAGCGGCGAAGCGTGCCGCTTAACCCACAACTCCCCCTCCAGCTGCCGCTGACCGTCGGCAAACTCCAGCTTTCGACAGGCTTCGCCCGCTCTCTGGCCGTCGGAGATTTGCTGCTGCCGACGGAAGTCTTTTTCTCGCCAGAAGGACTCGGCGTGATGCCGCTGGCGCGGCGACAATTTCAGGTTCAGCTGGAACTGGCGAGCGAAACGACTCACAGAGATTTACTACACATTACGTATAGCGAGGAGCTAACCATGACTTACCCGAACGTCCCCCTGGAGTACCACGAGCAGCAGGACGGCGAAGAAGTGGTACCCAGCGGGGAATGGCAAACAACACGGGGGAGTTTCGACGATTTGTCGCTGGATTTGACCATCCGCTGCGGCAATTTGCAGCTGACGCTCGGCGAGCTGCAGCAGCTGGATGCGGGCTCGACGGTATTGGTGCAGCACGTTACGCCGGGCGAGGCGCTGTTGTGTCACGGTAACAGCCTGTTGGCCAAGGGCGAGCTGGTGGATGTTAACGGCACGCTCGGTTTCCAGGTGACCCGCATGCTTCGCCAGGCAGGTTCGTCCCTGGAACCCGTCTGATGGCCGAGAATATCAGCTCATTCAATCCGCTGGCGCTGGCCATCCTGCTGGGGGCCATTTCACTGCTGCCCCTGCTGCTGATGATAACCACCAGCTTTCTCAAGATTTCGATGGTGCTGATGCTGACGCGTAACGCCATCGGGGTGCAGCAAACGCCGCCCAACATGGCGCTCTACGGCATCGCGCTCGCCGCCACGCTGTTCGTGATGGCCCCGGTATTTGACGGGATGCAAACCCGCTTTAAGGAAAAGCCCCTCGACACCACCAGCGCCGAGCGTTTAGAGAACAGCCTGCAGTACGGCATCAAGCCGCTGACCGACTTTATGCTGCGCAACAGCGATCCGGATCTGGAAACGCACCTGATGGAAAACAGCCAGCGCATGTGGCCTAAAGATCTGTCGGAAAAGGTTGTGCACCAGCGCGACAACCTGCTGATCCTGATCCCTTCTTTCGTACTCTCAGAGCTGCAAAACGGCTTCAAAATCGCCTTTTTAATCTTCATTCCCTTCCTGGTAGTGGACCTGATTGTCTCCAACGTGCTGCTGGCGCTCGGGATGCAAATGGTGTCACCGATGACCATCTCTTTGCCGCTCAAAATCCTGCTGTTTGTCATGGTGAGCGGCTGGACGCGCCTGCTGGATGGCCTGTTCTACAGCTATATGTGAGGACGTTATGGACATGATCTACATGTTTAAGCAGGCGGTACTGATGGTGGTGGTGCTCTCCGCGCCGCCGCTGGTTGTCGCCGTGCTGGTGGGCATCGTGGTCTCTTTGCTGCAGGCGGTGTTCCAGCTCCAGGATCAGACCCTGCCCTTCGCCATCAAGCTGGTCGCGGTTGGCACCACGCTAGCCCTGAGCGGCCGCTGGATTGGCCTGCAAATGGTTGAGCTGGCGCAATCCGCCTTTACCATGATGGCCGCCTCCGGAACCCTGCGATGATTGCCGCCGAGCTGACGCCTGTCTTCAACGGCATGCTGGCACTCGGGCTGGCGATAGCCCGCATTTATCCCTGCGTTCTGCTGACGCCGCTGTTCGCGTTCTCCGCCCTGAAAGGCATGATCCGCACGGCGATTGTCGTGCCGCTGGCGCTCTTCGTGACGCCCACCATCGTTCCAATGCTAACCCACGCGCCGCATACGCCGTGGGGCATTGTCGCCATGATGCTCAAAGAAGTCGTATTGGGCATTTTTCTCGGCTACCTGCTGGCGCTCCCCTTCTGGCTGATTGAGTCGGTTGGCGTGCTGTTTGATAACCAGCGCGGGGCGCTTAGCGGCGGCCAGCTTAACCCGGCGTTGGGCGCCGACGAAACGCCGCTCGGCTATATGCTTTTACAGTGGTCGATGATGGTGCTTATCGTCAACTTTGGCCTGTCCCTCGCCACCCAGGTTATCTGGGACAGCTATCGGCTGTGGCCGGTAGACAGCTGGCTGCCAGACTTCCGCGAGCAGGGTTTCCTGGTATTCCTCGCCCAGGTGAAGCAGATGTTTGTCGACACTATTCTGTACGCGGGCCCGCTGGTGCTGCTGCTGCTGTTTCTCGACTTTGCCGTGGGCGTACTCAGCATCTACAGCCCACAGCTGCAGGCCACGGTGCTGACCGTGCCGCTAAAATGCATCGCCGGGCTGCTGTTCTTCATCTTTTATCTGCCCACGCTCGAGTATTTTGCCGGCCATCAGTTCAGCACCCTGCGCGACATGATCCCCCATCTGGCGGATATTCTTCCTGCCCGTCAAACCACCTGGTAACGCCGCTTCGGAGGGTGCCAAACCGTGAGTGAAAAAACAGAGAAGGCCAGCCCCCACAAGCTGCAGGAAGCCCGTAAAAAAGGCCAGGTCAGCCAGAGCCAGGACATTCCCAAGCTGCTGATCATGTTTGGCGTGCTGCAGCTTATTTTTTCGATGATGGAAGCCAGCATGGCGAAGCTGCAGTCGCTGATGATCCTGCCGCTGCAGCGCCTGAGCAGCCCGTTCAGCCAGGCCTTAGGGGAAGTTGGCGGCGCGGCGCTGCTGACCGTTGGGGTGTTTTTTATGATGACGGTGGGCACCGTTATCCTGTTGCGCATCGCCGCGGGCTGGATCCAGTTTGGCCCGCTGTTTGCCATCGCCGCGCTGGCCCCGAAGCTCGAGGCGCTAAACCCGCTGAATAAATTCAAAGAGATGTTTTCGGTGAAGCAGTTTATTCAGATCCTCAACAGCCTGCTGAAGGCCATCACCCTTTCAGTGGTGTTCTGGCTGCTGATCAAGCCTCGCCTGTCGCAAATGGCCAATCTGTCAGGCGGCACGCTGGACGGCTTCTGGCACGCGGGCGTGGCGATGCTGGAAACCCTCGCCCACACCATCGTTGGCGTCATGCTGGTGTTTTCGGTGGCCGACTTCGCGCTGCAGAAATACTTCTTCCTCAAGCAGAACCGCATGAGCCACGAGGACGTGAAAAACGAATATAAGCAAATGGAAGGCGACCCGCACACCAAAGGCCACCGCAAGCACGTGGCCCACGAAATTCTCAACGCGCCGGCGAAAAAGGTCACCCCGCAGGAGATGGAAAAAGCCGACGTTCTGCTGGTAAACCCGACGCACTTCGCCGTGGGTCTGCGCTATCTCCCGGACGAAACGCCGCTGCCGGTGCTGCTGTTTAAAGCCCAGGACGAAGACGCCAAAGCGCTGATCAAACTGGCCCACGCCGCCAAAATTCCGGTGGTGCGCTACGTCTGGCTCACCCGTAATCTTTACCGCACCACCGAAGAAGGGGCCTATATTCCGCGCGACACGCTAAAAGCGGTGGCCGCCATCTATCGCCTGCTGCGCAAGCTCGAAGGCCGCCTGAAGGGTGAGACGATTGAGTTTGAGGAGTAATGGGGGGATCGCCCCTTCCTTTGGGCTCTGTCTTAGCCACATTTTACTTGTGAATCCTCCAGGAGATATTTTCGATCCGCAGTTATTCCGTTCACCTTTAGATCTGCTTCCCCTGCACTTTCAGCGCACGGTGAACGTGTCAGCGGCATTACGCCATGCCTCCTGACCATCGCCGGGCGGCGGGGACAAATCTTCCCCTCACCCCAGCCCTCTCCCAGAGGGAGA
>NZ_JACARU010000072.1:0-63379 GCF_013386425.1 Cedecea sp. P7760
ATCCACGCAATTGCGTGGATTCTATAGGATTTTGCCGTTGTTATGAGATTCAGTGAAACCTCATGAGACAGCAGATTTTATTTAGACGTTGAACAAGAAATTCATCACGTCGCCGTCTTTCACAACGTAGTCTTTACCTTCGGCGCGCATTTTGCCGGCTTCTTTCGCGCCTTGCTCGCCTTTGTAGGTAATGAAGTCTTCATAGGCGATGGTCTGCGCGCGGATGAAGCCTTTTTCGAAGTCGGTGTGGATTTTACCCGCGGCCTGTGGGGCGGTAGCACCGACAGGGATGGTCCACGCACGCACTTCTTTCACGCCAGCGGTGAAGTAAGTTTGCAGGTTCAGCAGCTCGTAGCCTGCGCGGATCACGCGGTTCAGGCCAGGCTCTTCCAGACCCAGCTCGGCCATGAACTCGTCACGGTCAGCGTCGTCCAGCTCGGCGATGTCGGATTCTACCGCAGCACACACGGCAACCACGACGGAACCTTCGCCTGCAGCAATTTCGCGAACTTTATCGAGGTACGGGTTATTTTCAAAACCGTCTTCGTTAACGTTGGCGATGTACATGGTTGGCTTCAGGGTCAGGAAGCTCAGGTATTTGATGGCGGCTTTATCTTCTTCGGTCAGGTTCAGCGCGCGCAGCATACCGGCGTTTTCCAGCTGTGGCAGGCATTTTTCCAGCGCGGCCAGCTCGGCTTTAGCGTCTTTGTCGCCGCCTTTGGCCTTCTTCTGCACGCGGTGAATAGCGCGTTCACAGGTATCCAGGTCAGACAGTGCCAGCTCGGTGTTAATAACTTCAATATCGTCAGCCGGATCCACTTTATTATTTACGTGGATGATGTTGTCGTTTTCAAAGCAGCGCACCACATGACCGATAGCTTCGGTTTCACGGATGTTGGTCAGGAACTGGTTGCCCAGGCCTTCACCTTTAGACGCGCCTTTTACCAGGCCAGCGATGTCCACGAACTCCATGGTGGTCGGCAGAATACGCTGCGGTTTAACGATTTCGGCCAGCTTGTCCAGACGCGGGTCCGGCATAGGTACAACGCCCGTGTTCGGCTCGATGGTACAGAACGGGAAGTTAGCCGCTTCAATACCCGCTTTGGTCAGCGCGTTGAACAGAGTGGATTTACCAACGTTCGGCAAGCCGACGATACCGCATTTGAATCCCATGGTTTAAATCACCTTAATTGCTTGATAATCAATGAATTTTAACGTTTTCATTGAAAAAATGTAGATAACTTTGCGCATTATACACTTAAACCGCCGTCAGCGGGCGCGGAAATCCTTTCCGGCAGGGCGGAAGAACGGATTATTGTGCTTTAAAGGCGTGCAGACGATTGGTCGCTTTTGTCAGACCTTCTTTCAGCCAGACCTCGGTGCAGCGCGCCGCTTCGTCCACGGCATCGTCAATCAGCTTCTGTTCGCTGACCGGCGGTTTTCCGAGCACGAAGCCGACAACTTTGTTTTTATCGCCCGGATGACCGATCCCAACGCGTAACCGATGAAAGTTCGGGTTATTGCCCAGTTTGCTGATGATATCTTTCAGGCCGTTATGCCCGCCGTGGCCGCCGCCAAGCTTGAATTTCGCGACGCCCGGAGGCAAATCCAGCTCGTCGTGCGCTACCAGAATTTCATCCGGCGCGATGCGGAAGAAGGTGGCCATGGCCGCGACAGCTTTCCCACTGAGGTTCATAAACGTGGTCGGAACCAGCAGCCGGACGTCTTCACCGCCGAGGTTAATCCGGGCGGTATAGCCAAAAAACTTCGCTTCTTCTTTCAGCGACTGGTTATGGCGCTCGGCCAGTAAATCCACATACCAGGCCCCGGCGTTATGGCGGGTCGCGGCGTATTCAGCGCCTGGGTTAGCCAGGCCGACAATTAATTTGATGCTCACGTTTAAATTCCTGAAAACCGTTCACAGCGGCGTAGTTTACTGCGCGACGGCGGCGTTGACAAAGCGCAATCCCCGCGCCGACACATTCTTGAATAGTTGACGATCTGAACCATTAGAATTTCAAGTAACTCAGGCGCTTATTTGTAAACTTTTGTAGAGCTTTCGTTCGTAATTGTGATCGCCCACGCACATGCTCTTTAGGGGCATTGTCTATACTTTAGTCACAAGGAAAGGGGATGTTCCCCACCGACCCGTATACTTGCGGAGGTGACATATGAAACGCAGAAACGCTTCGTTACTCGGTAATGTCCTCATGGGATTGGGACTGGTTGTGATGGTGGTCGGCGTGGGCTATTCGGTTCTGAACCAGCTCCCGCAGCTAAATTTGCCTCAATTTTTCGCCCACGGTGCCGTGATGAGCATTTTCGTCGGGGCCGTACTTTGGCTTGCCGGGGCACGTATCGGCGGGCGCGAGCAGGTTTGTGACCGTTACTGGTGGGTTCGCCACTACGACAAACGCTGCCGCCGGGATGAGCATCATCGCCACAGCTAATATTTAGCAGATTCGAAGAAACGGCTCCTTTTCAGGGGCCGTTTTTTTTATGCTTACGGGGTTGACCCTCACGTAACGTGAGGCTGCAAACTCCCCCGCAGCAGAAGCCAAAAGGAGCAGGACATGTTGTTTAAAGTAGGCGAACTGGCAAAGCGCGCCGGTATCACGGTACGCACGCTACACCATTACGAAGCGATGGGCCTGCTGCTTCCTTCTGCCCGCACCGCCGCCGGTTACCGTTTGTATAACCGGCAGGATATCACCAGGCTGCACCATATTCAGGCGCTAAGCCGAATGGGGATGAGCCTGAACGAGGTGCGCGACTGTCTTGAGCGTCAGGCGCTGTCGCTCCAGGAGATCCTGGATTCGCAGATCTCAATGCTGGACGGCCAGCTGGCGGAAATTGCCGTGCTGCGCCAGCGCCTGGTTACGCTGCGGGAAACCCTTCGCAGCGGCGCAGAACCTGACCTCGAGGAATGGCTTACTACGCTGGAGTTAATGACGATGTACGATCGCTATTTTTCAAAAGAAGAGTTACAGCGCCTGCCTTTTGCGCAGGCTGACAGCCACCGTGACGATGAATGGAAGCAGCTTGTGGGGCAAGTTGCCGCGCTTCGCCAGCAGGGCATATCGCCTGCCGACGTGCGGGCACAGCGGTTAGCAACGCAGTGGATGGAAATGCTGGAGCGCGACACGGCGGGTGAACCTGACTTTTTGGTTCGCCTGAACAAAATGCATCAGGCCGAGCCTGACATGGCCCGGCAGACGGGGATCTCAGCGGAGATGACCGACTACGTGACCCGCGCATTTGGCCACGGCAAGCTGGATATTTACCGGCGTTACCTCAACGAGGAAGAGTTTGCTTTCACCAGCAGCCACTATTTCGACCGCATGCAGGAGTGGCCGCCGCTGGTGGCGGAGGTGCGAAAGGCCAATGCACAGGGCGTGAAAGCTGACTCAGAGCAGGCGCAGCAGCTTGCTCGCCGCTGGCTGGAGCTGTTTCAGTCGTTTGCCGGGACTTCACCGCTGACACAGCAAAAATTCCGTGCCGCAATGGCTCAGGAGCCCGAACTGGCCAAAGGAACCTGGATGACGCCGGAGGTGCTGGCCTGGCTGCAGCAGGCGATTGGCGCTATGTTCCAAGCCGCTGGACTAAGAAATCAACCAGGCTCCTGACCCGCAAAGAGAGATGACGGGCATGAGGATAGAGTAAAATAAACGGTCGTGAGGTGCCGCCGTGCTCCGGCAGCACCTCAATCAGTGAACCGTCGGCCAGGTCCTGTTCCACGTTGAACCTGTAGGTCTGAATCAGGCCCGCGCCGCTTCTGGCAAGCGTCACGCTGCCCAGTACATCTTCTGCGCAGGTGAAGCTGCCGTGGGTGAAAATGTCGGTATTTTTACCGTCGAGGCTGAATGTCCAGGGTACTTTGCGCCCGGTGCTGGGCAATTCAAACTGAATGCACTCGTGCAGCGCCAATTCGTCGAGCGTTTTAGGTATGCCAGTCCGAGCCAGATAGGCCGGTGAAGCAACCGTGATCAGTTCCGCGTCTTCGAGCTTACGGGCAATTAGCGAGGAATCCGCGGGCGAACGTCCGCGAATGGCAATGTCGTAACTTTCGTCGGCAAAATCGATATTACGGTTGCTGATGTGAACCTGAACGGACACGCGCGGGTGGATCTGTCTGAATTCAGGCAGCAGCGGCAGCACGCGATGGTGGGCGTAGGGAGTGGGCAGGCTTATGCGCAGTACGCCCGCAGGTTCACTCTGCGCGCCCGTCACTTCTCGCTCGGCTTCTCTGAGCTGCTGCAGCGCCTGCTGGCACTGGCGAAAGTAACGTTCCCCGCTTTCGGTTAATCTTATCTGCCGGGTGGTGCGCACGAACAGGCGTACGCCTAATCGCTCTTCAAGCCGCGCAATAGAGCGGCTGACCGCCGCGGGCGTGATGCCCATAACATTGGCAGCTGCGCTGAAGCTCAGCTGCTCTGCGGCCTGGCAAAACAGCTCCAGCGTGCCTATCTGCATCTCTTCGAACTGGCGTTTCATGGCGAGGTTTCCCGTTTATCTATTACATGAGGTATCTTGTCATGTTACGGATGGCTAATTTATTGGTCATTATGTCATAAGTATAGTGGGCTCCACACACACTCACACACTGGAGCACATCATGAACTCAACCCCAACCGTTATTGTTACCG
Organism: Cedecea sp. P7760; assembly: GCF_013386425.1. Lineage (NCBI taxonomy): Bacteria > Pseudomonadati > Pseudomonadota > Gammaproteobacteria > Enterobacterales > Enterobacteriaceae > Cedecea > Cedecea sp. P7760. The sequence continues at coordinate 4,647 of NZ_JACARU010000072.1, forward strand.
GCGCCTCAAGCGGTATTGGCCTGGCTATTGCGCAGGCTTACCTGGCGCGAGGCTACAATGTTGTCGGCAATGGCCGCACCCTGAAGCGCTTAGAGACGGCGGCGGCAAGCCTGGGTAATCCGCAGAATTTTCTGCCGGTGGCCGGGGACATTGCGCTGAAGGCAACCGCAGAAACGCTGTTTAAGCAGGCTATCGCCGCTTTTGGACGTGTCGATATCCTGATTAATAACGCCGGGATCTTTATCCCGAAACCGGCGAGTGAGTACAGCGAGCAGGATATTGACGCGATGATTAACACCAACCTGAAAGGGTTCCTGTTTCCGTCCCAGCTCGCCGCCAGCCATATGAGCAAAAACAAAGCGGGGCATATCGTAAACATTACGGCAAGCGTGGCGATGCAGCCCAACGTCAAGGTGCCTGCTTTATTACCGGTGATGGTGAAGGGGGGGTTAAACCAGGCAACCCGGGCGCTGGCTTTAGAGCTGGCGGCGGATAATGTGCGGGTTAACGCCGTTGCGCCGGGGATTATCGAGACGCCGCTGCATAGCGATTACTCGGGTACGGCAGGTTTTCTCAGCACGCTGTCACCGAGCGGGAAAACCGGCAGCGTGCAGGATGTGGTGAACGCCGTGCTGTATCTGACGGATTCTGAATTTGTCAGCGGGACCGTCATGGCCGTCGACGGCGGCAGCACCGCTGGCGTGTGGTAACAGGAGAACCGCCATGCCTTACGTTAATATTCGCGTTACCCGGGAAGGCGTCAGCGCAGAGCAGAAGCTTGCGCTGATTGAGGGCGTGACCGATCTGCTGGAGCATGTGCTGAATAAAAAGCCTGCCGATACGTTTGTGGTTATCGACGAGGTCGACACCGACAACTGGGGCGTGAACCGTGAAAGCGTGACCAGCAGGCGGCGACGTGAGGCCGCTCAGTAGGCGTGAAACTGGCCGCTAGTCGGCGGCCAGTGCGGCCTGAACGTCAGGGAAGAAGGCCAGGCGGCCAGGTATCGGCCGTACGCCAGCCCGTGCGAGGGTGCGCAGCGGCTGGAATTCAAGGTTCGTCACCCGCAGCTCACAGCCTTCCGGCATTTTCTCTACAAACCGCTGGAAGGCATCCAGACCGCCCGCGTCGAGTACCGGCACCGCAGCCCACTGCAAAATAACCACGCGATGGCCCGGCACCTGCTGGCCTAGCTGAGTGAATAATCCTTCGGCAGCGGCAAAGAACAGCGGCCCGGTTACGCGCAGGGCAAGAACATCTTCAGGCGTATTCACGTTATTGAGCGGTGCGAGGCGGGTCATTCGGGCAATGCGGCGCATAAACAGCAGTGATGCCAGCACAATACCCACGCTGATGGCGATTACCATGTCAAACAGCACGGTCAGCGACATACAAATCAGCATCACGATGATGTCGTCTTTCGGCGCGCGGCGCAGCAGGTTCACGACTTTGTGCGCTTCGCTCATGTTCCACGCCACCATCAACAGTAGGGCGGCCATCGCCGAGAGCGGGAGCCAGGAAAGCAGAGGGGCAAGTGCCAGCAGCGCCAGGATAACCAGCAACGAGTGAATAATGGCGGCCACCGGCGAGGTAGCCCCGGCACGCACGTTAGCGGCAGAGCGGGCAATCGCGGCGGTGGCGGTAATACCGCCGAAGAACGGAGCAATAATATTCCCCAGCCCCTGGCCAACCAGTTCGCTGTTAGCGTTATGTTTTGTGCCGGTCATGCCGTCCAGCACCACCGCGCAGAGCAACGATTCGATTGCGCCCAGCATTGCCATAGAGAATGCCGCAGGGAGCAGGGCGCTCAGCGAGTCCCAGCTCAGCGTAAAGTCCGAATTTGGCATGTTCCACGGCAGCATTAACTGAGGCAACAGCTGGGGGATGCCGTTCCCCTGGCTTCCGTCGGCAAGAACATAATGGAAGCGTGAACCAATGGTCGCCACGTCCCCGCCCAGAGAAGTCACGATAGCCATCACGGCACAGCCCGCCAGCAGCGCAGGCAGATGCCCCGGCAGGCGAATCCCCAGGCGAGGCCAGAAAATCAGCACCGCCAGGGTGACAATGCCAATGGCGGCATCCCCCATATTAACGGTGGGCATCGCCATCGCCAGCGCGGCGACTTTATTCAGGTAGTGCTCCGGCACGTGCTCCAGCGTCAGGCCGAAGAAGTCCTTCACCTGCATGGTGGCGATGGTAATGCCTATCCCGGAGGTAAAGCCCAGCGTTACCGACAGCGGGATGTACTCGATAAGTCGGCCAAAGCGCGCCAGCCCAAACAGGATCAGGAATATGCCGGACATCAGCGTGGCGACCAGCAGCCCCGCCAGCCCAAACTGCTGTGCGACCGGGTAGAGAATCACCACGAAGGCAGCGGTCGGGCCGGAGACGCTGAAGCGCGAACCGCCGCTGAGGGCAATGACAATCCCGGCGACGGCGGCCGTATACAGGCCATATTGCGGCGCGACGCCGCTGCCGATGGCCAGCGCCATTGCCAGAGGGATAGCAATTATCCCCACGGTCACGCCGGCGATAGCATCGCGGCTAAATCGGGACAGGGTGTACTTTTCGCGCCAGCAGGCGTCAATCAGGGCGCGGAAAGGCATTACGTGAGAAGAAGATACGGTTTTCACTTGTGATTCCATCCGTGAGCGCATCATCTGTCGTTCAGGCAGGTGAAGGAGGCATTGAAAAAGAGTAGTACAAAAACGAAAAAACCCGCCGCAGCGGGTTTTAAAAGCAACGTCGATCAGTGCTCGAACATTGCAGAGATAGATTCTTCGTTGCTGATACGACGAATAGCTTCCGCCAGCATCCCGGACAGGGTCAGGGTACGGACGTTTGGCAGGGCTTTGATTTCGTCAGACAGCGGGATGGTATCGCACACAATCACTTCGTCGATCACCGAGTTGCGCAGGTTGTGAACCGCGTTACCGGAGAAGATTGGGTGAGTAGCGTAGGCGAATACGCGTTTCGCGCCGCGTTCTTTCAGCGCTTCTGCTGCTTTACACAGGGTGCCGCCGGTATCGATCATGTCGTCAACCAGGACGCAGTCACGGCCGGACACGTCACCGATGATGTGCATAACCTGGGAAACGTTAGCGCGTGGGCGACGCTTGTCGATGATAGCCATATCGGTGTCGTTCAGCAGCTTGGCGATAGCACGGGCACGTACCACGCCGCCGATGTCCGGGGAAACCACGATTGGGTTTTCCAGGCCGATTTGCAGCATATCTTCCAGCAGAATTGGACTACCGAAGACGTTATCTACCGGGACGTCAAAGAAGCCCTGGATTTGTTCAGCGTGCAGGTCCACGGTGAGAACACGGTCAACCCCTACGCTTGAGAGGAAGTCAGCGACGACTTTCGCAGTGATTGGCACACGAGCGGAGCGCACGCGGCGGTCCTGACGAGCATAGCCAAAGTAAGGGATAACAGCGGTGATACGACCTGCAGAAGCGCGGCGCAGGGCATCAACCATAACAACCAGTTCCATCAGGTTGTCGTTCGTTGGGGCACAGGTGGACTGGATGATGAAAATATCACCACCGCGTACATTTTCGTTGATTTGTACGCTTACTTCACCGTCGCTAAAGCGACCGACGGCGGCGTCACCAAGGGAGGTGTACAGGCGGTTGGCAATACGTTGTGCTAGTTCCGGGGTGGCGTTACCAGCAAAAAGCTTCATATCAGGCACGAGAAGAACCTCAGGCATGCGTCCAGTGGCGGATGGTTGCTACCGCATCATGTGCGGGCGGGGTAGCCCCCATCCAGGCGGTGTATTAAAGAGCACGATGCAACGTCTGAAACGAGGTGACGTTGTCACCAATGCCCAGCTTGCCCGGATATGGCCTGATGCAGCGGAGATCTATTAACGCCTCGCGCAACAAACCCATGCAGCCATTCCGGGGCTTGCTCAAGCACCTGCCGGGCGGCCTGCTCGGTGTCAAATTCAGCAAACACACAAGCGCCGGTGCCGGTCAGGCGCGACGGCGCGTATTCTAACAGCCAGGAAAGCGCTGCATCAACCTCGCGAAAACGTTTTCTTGCGATAACCTCACAATCGTTGCCAAATTCACATTTTAGCAACGTCGTAATTGACCTTATCGGTGCTTCGCGCGGCAGCTCAGGATCGCCAAAAATAAGCGGCGTCGGAATGCTGACGCCGGGATGGGCCACCAGGTACCATTTTTCTTCGGGCTCAACCGGCGTGAGAATTTCGCCTACGCCTTCGGCAAAGGCCGCGTGGCCCCTGACAAACACCGGTACGTCGGCGCCAAGGCGAATGCCCAGCGCGGCCAGCTCGTCTTCGCTGCAGCCGGTTTTCCAGAGAGCGTTTAGCGCAACCAGCACCGTTGCAGCGTTGGAGGAACCGCCGCCGAGGCCTCCGCCCATCGGCAGCCGCTTCTCAACACCCAAATGCGCGCCAGCACCAGCGGGCAGCGTGCCTTTCGCCGCGGCGTGCTCAACCAGCAGGCGGGCAGCACGTACAATCAGGTTTTCTTCATCTGGAACGCCGTCAATCGGCGTCACCAGCCGGATCACGCCGTCTTCCCGAGGTTCTATCGTTATCGTGTCGCCGTAGTCGAGAAACTGAAACAGCGTCTGCAGGTTGTGATAGCCATCCGCGCGACGGCCGGTGATATAAAGAAAAAGATTCAGTTTTGCAGGAGAAGGCCAACGAGAGATCATTATTTCACCGCCCAGCTGTCCATTTTCAGCTTGATGCGCTGGTCGCCTTCGCGCAGTTCCATATTGGAAGGCAGAGAAGGCTGGGTTTTGCTGTCGTAGTCGCTGTACACCACTTTCCAGGTTTTGCCGTCCTGGGTGTAGTTCACTTCGCGCAGGCGATACTGGTCGTCCAGCTTATAGTCGGTGGAGTCGCCCGGCAGGCCGAGGATCCACTGGCGCAGGCTGTTAAGCGGAATCGGCATCCCGGTCAGCTTGCCAATCATCTCTTCCGCATCTTTCGCAATGTAGCGCTTGCCGTCGCGGTCGGTCAGTTGGACCTGGTCCGGCTGCGCGTTGAGCTCAAGCTCGGTGCTGCCGAGCGGGTTGGTCAACAGCAGGCGGTAGCGGTCTGGCGCAGTTTGCTGCCAGTTAAAGCGGGCATATACCTTTTGACTATCGGAGAGATAAGCAAAAGCACCGCGCGTTTGATACTGGGTGATTTTTTGCACCTGTTGCTGGTGTTCTAACCACTGCGGCGAGTCAGGGCTCTTGCCCGGGCCGCTCGGTTGGTGGACTGAACAGGCGGCCAGTACCAGGCTGGCAAGGGGCAGAAGGCGCATCAGACGGGCTTTAGGCATCAACATAGCGGCAGCAAATCCTTAAATTCATTTTTGTGGTCAACCGTTCATGCTAGCGGGCGGGCGGCAGGGCGTCTACGGTCAAGTTGTCTTAAATCATAAATCATCCACTTACTCCGCAAGGGTAAGCTCTCTTTTATTGATTCGGCTCATCCTGTATGATGCGACCAGAAATCCTTATCAACATCGGTATTACTCAGACCGCTCCATGACCCTGTTAGCGCTAGGAATTAACCACAAAACGGCTCCAGTATCGCTGCGAGAACGCGTCACGTTTTCGCCGGACACGCTCGACCAGGCGTTGGGCAGCTTGCTGGCACAGCCCATGGTCCAGGGCGGGGTCGTGCTGTCGACCTGCAACAGAACTGAGCTGTACCTGAGCGTTGAACAACAGGAAAACCTGCACGAGCGGCTGGTTCGCTGGCTGTGCGAGTACCACAACCTCAACGAAGAGGAAGTGCGTAAAAGCCTCTACTGGCACCACGACAACGACGCCGTTAGCCATCTGATGCGCGTCGCGAGCGGCCTGGATTCGCTGGTTCTCGGCGAGCCGCAAATTCTCGGCCAGGTGAAAAAAGCTTTTGCCGATTCACAAAAAGGCCATTCGCGCTCCAGCGAGCTGGAACGCATGTTCCAGAAGTCCTTCTCCGTTGCCAAGCGCGTGCGCACCGAAACCGACATCGGCGCCAGCGCCGTTTCCGTCGCGTTTGCCGCCTGTACGCTGGCGCGGCAAATCTTTGAATCTCTTTCCTCGGTTACCGTCCTGCTGGTCGGCGCCGGGGAGACTATCGAACTGGTTGCCCGCCATCTGCGCGAGCATAAAGTTGAGAAGATGATTATCGCCAACCGTACCCGAGAACGCGCCCAGGTGCTGGCCGATGAGGTCGGGGCCGAAGTTATCAGCCTGAGCGATATCGACGAGCGCCTGGCGGATGCCGATATCATCATTAGTTCGACCGCCAGCCCGCTGCCTATTATTGGCAAAGGGATGATGGAGCGAGCGCTTAAAGCGCGTCGTAATCAGCCTATGCTGCTGGTGGACATCGCCGTTCCGCGTGATGTCGAGCCGGAAGTGGGCAAACTTGCGAACGCCTATCTTTACAGCGTGGATGACCTGCAGGCCATTATTCAGAGCAACCTCGCGCAGCGTAAAGCGGCGGCGGTTGAGGCTGAAACCATCGTGGCTCAGGAATGCAGCGAGTTTATGGCCTGGCTGCGCGCGCAAAGCGCCTCCGAGACCATTCGCGAATACCGTAGCCAGGCAGAGCAGGTCAGAGACGACCTCGCTGCCAAAGCGCTGGCCGCCCTGCAGCAGGGTGGCGACGCGGAGTCCGTATTGCAGGATCTGGCCTGGAAACTGACCAATCGCCTGATCCATGCTCCAACCAAATCGCTCACGCAGGCCGCCCGTGACGGGGACGATGAACGCCTGCAAATCTTGCGTAACAGCCTCGGGCTGGATTAGCACACACAACTCTTATTACAAGGTGAACCACCGCCCATGAAGCCTTCTATTGTTGCCAAACTGGAAGCCTTGCAGGAGCGCCATGAAGAAGTTCAGGCCCTGCTTGGCGATGCATCGACCATTGCCGATCAGGACCGCTTTCGCGCTCTGTCTCGTGAATATGCCCAGTTAAGCGATGTATCGCGCTGTTTCCTGCAATGGCGCCAGGTACAGGAAGACATTGAAACCGCAGAAAGCATGCTTAGCGACCCGGAGATGCGCGAAATGGCGCAGGAAGAGCTGGCCGAAGCGAAAGCCAGCAGTGAAGAGCTGGAGCAGCAGCTTCAGGTGCTGCTGCTGCCAAAAGATCCCGATGATGAGCGCAATGCGTTTGTCGAAGTTCGTGCAGGCACAGGTGGGGACGAAGCCGCGCTGTTTGCCGGTGATTTGTTCCGTATGTACAGCCGTTATGCCGAGGCCCGCCGCTGGCGTGTCGAAATTATCAGCGCTAACGAAGGTGAACACGGCGGCTTTAAAGAGGTTATCGCTAAAATCAGCGGTGACGGCGTTTATGGTCGCCTGAAGTTTGAGTCCGGCGGCCATCGCGTGCAGCGCGTGCCGGCCACGGAATCCCAGGGGCGTATTCACACCTCCGCCTGTACCGTGGCGGTGATGCCTGAAATTCCTGAAGCGGAGCTGCCGGATATTAACCCGTCGGATCTGCGTATCGATACCTTCCGCTCCTCGGGCGCGGGCGGTCAGCACGTTAACACCACCGACTCTGCAATCCGTATTACCCACTTGCCTACCGGCATTGTGGTGGAGTGCCAGGACGAACGTTCCCAGCATAAAAACAAAGCGAAAGCGCTTTCTGTACTGGGCGCGCGTATTCGCGCTGCGGAAGTAGCAAAACGCCAGCTGGAAGAGGCGTCTACCCGTCGTAACCTGCTGGGCTCCGGCGACCGTTCTGACCGCAACCGTACCTACAACTTCCCGCAGGGCCGTGTGACCGACCACCGCATCAACCTGACGCTTTACCGTCTGGACGAAGTGATGGAAGGTAAAATCGATGCCCTGATCGAGCCGATTGTCCAGGAGTTCCAGGCCGATCAGCTCGCGGCGTTGTCCGAGCAGGATTAATGGAGTTTCAGCTATGGCTTCGCCAGGCCGTACAGCGCCTGGCGCAGAGCGAAAGCCCAAAGCGGGATGCGGAGATCCTGCTTGGGTTTGTCACCGGCAAAGCCCGCACGTTTATCCTCGCGTTTGGCGAAACAACGCTGACGCCCGTCCAGCAAAGCGAGCTTGAGGCTCTGCTGGTACGGCGCGAGCGCGGTGAACCGGTGGCACATCTTGTGGGCGAGCGCGAGTTCTGGTCGCTGCCGCTGCGCGTCTCCCCGGTTACGCTTATTCCTCGTCCCGATACCGAATGCCTGGTCGAACACGCGTTAACCAGGCTGCCGGATACGCCATGCGCAATATTGGATCTTGGCACCGGTACAGGGGCGATTGCCCTGGCGCTGGCAAGCGAGCGTCCGGACTGCGAGGTAACGGCGCTGGATGTCGTGCCGGAGGCCGTGGCGTTGGCGCAATGGAACGCTGAAAATCTTGGCATAGCCAACGTCAGGGTGCTGCAAAGTCACTGGTTTAACGCCCTCGATGCTCAGCGTTTTGCGCTGATTGTCAGCAATCCGCCGTACATCGACGAAGCCGACCCGCACCTCAGTGAAGGCGATGTTCGCTTCGAGCCGAAAAGCGCGCTGGTGGCAGGCAATCATGGCCTGGCTGATTTAGATACGCTGGTTAACGATTCGCGCCGCTTTCTCGAACCCGGCGGCTGGCTGGTGCTGGAACATGGCTGGAAGCAGGGTGAAAGCGTGCGGCTGCTGCTGCGGGACGCGGGTTTTACCGAGGTTGCAACCTACAAAGATTATGGCGACAACGATCGCCTGACGTCAGGACGCTATCTTTGACTCATTAAGGAACAGACATTTTGGCGACTTATTTCTCACTTAAATATCTGCATATTTTCACCGTCGTTATTTCAATCAGCCTGTTTGTTTTACGCTACTGGTGGCAATATCGCGGGTCAGCGATGTCCGGCAAGCGCTGGGTGCGCATCGTACCTCATGTTAATGATACTCTGCTGTTGGTCAGCGGTTTTGCGCTGGTTGCTCTCACGCATTTCTATCCTTTTACGCCGCAGGGAACGTGGCTGACTGAAAAGCTGTTTGGCGTTATCATCTATATCGCTTTAGGTTTTATCGCGCTGGGTAAACGCCCGCGCAGCCAGCAGGTTCGTTGGTTTGCCTTCCTGCTGGGGCTGGTGGTGCTCTACATCATCATAAAACTCGCCACCACTAAAATACCGATATTGGGGTAAGTATGAAGTCGTTAGCCGATTTCGAATTTAATCAGGCACCGCTCTGCGAAGGCATGATTTTAGTCTCGCAGCTGATCCGGGATGATTTCCCGACCGCAGAAGTTGAAGCGCAGCTTAAGGAGCTGGTCAGCCTGGCAAAAGAAGAAATTTGCCAGGGGACACATCCCGACCTGCAGCTGGAAAAACTGCTGGAACTCTTTTACGGCGAATGGGGTTTTAAGGATTCAGGGGGCGTTTACCGCCTGTCCGATGCCCTGTGGCTGGATAACGTTTTAAAAAGCCGGCAGGGGAGCGCCGTCTCGCTTGGGGCGATACTGCTGTGGATCGCCGGGCAGCTCGATATTCCGCTGATGCCGGTTATCTTCCCGACGCAGCTTATCCTGCGCGCCGACTGGATGGATGGCGAAATGTGGCTCATCAATCCGTTTAACGGCGACACGCTGGACGAGCACACGCTGGAAGTGTGGATCAAGGGCAATATTAACCCTACGGCCGAGCTGTTCGACGAAGATCTTGACGAGTCCGACAATGCGGAAGTTATCCGCAAGCTGCTCGACACGCTCAAGTCTGCGCTGATGGAAGAGCGGCAGATGGAGATGGCGCTGCGCGCCAGCGAAGTGCTGCTGCAGTTCAATCCGGAAGACCCCTACGAGATCCGTGACCGCGGCCTGATTTATGCGCAGCTGGACTGTGAACACGTGGCGCTCAGCGACCTAAGCTACTTTGTTGAGCAGTGCCCGGAAGACCCGATTAGCGAAATGATTAAGGCGCAAATCAACTCGATTGCGCACAAGCAGATTACCCTGCATTAAGTTCACACCTGATAAGGCGAACATATGAAACAAAAAGTGGTTAACATTGGTGATATCAACGTCGCAAACGACCTGCCGTTTGTGCTTTTTGGCGGCATGAACGTGCTTGAGTCTCGTGACCTGGCGATGCGCATCTGCGAGCATTACGTCACCGTGACCCAGAAGTTGGGTATCCCGTACGTGTTCAAAGCCTCTTTTGATAAAGCCAACCGTTCATCCATTCACTCTTACCGTGGCCCGGGCCTGGAAGAGGGGATGAAGATTTTCCAGGAGCTGAAGCAGACCTTTGGCGTGAAAGTCATCACCGACGTTCACGAAGCCAGCCAGGCCCAGCCGGTTGCCGAGGTGGTTGACGTTATTCAGCTGCCTGCATTCCTGGCGCGTCAGACTGACCTGGTTGAAGCGATGGCAAAAACCGGCGCGGTGATCAACGTGAAGAAGCCACAGTTCGTCAGCCCTGGCCAGATGGGCAATATCGTGGATAAGTTCGCGGAAGGCGGCAACGACAAAATTATTCTTTGCGATCGCGGCACGCAGTTCGGCTACGACAACCTGGTGGTCGACATGCTGGGCTTCAGCGTCATGAAGCAGGTTTCTAACGGTGCGCCGGTGATTTTCGACGTGACTCACGCCCTGCAATGCCGCGACCCGTTTGGCGCAGCGTCAAGCGGTCGTCGTGCTCAGGTCACCGAACTGGCTCGCGCCGGGATGGCGACCGGCCTGGCCGGCCTGTTCATTGAAGCGCACCCGGACCCGGACAACGCGCGCTGCGACGGGCCTTCCGCGCTGCCGCTGGCGAAGCTCGAAGCTTTCCTGAGCCAGATTAAAGCGATTGATGACCTGGTGAAGAACTTCGCGCCGCTGGATACCAGCCACTAATTGCTGAAAAAAACAAAACCCGCTGCGGCGGGTTTTTTTATATTTGTTTCCCTCTCTTGAGGAATAGAGGGAAATGAGTGTGTAGTGGCCTGATGCCCTCACCCCGACCCTCTCCCACGTGGAGAGGGCGCAAACACTAAAGACTGCCCTTACAGGCAGTCTTGCTGTTTACTTAGGCAAAAATTGTCATCAGATAGGCGGCGAACAGCGCCAGATGCGCGGTGCCGTTAAGCACGTTGGTGCGGCCGGTCGAGAATGAAATCTGGCAAAGCACCAGCGCCGCCAGCATCACCACCATCTGCGGCATGCCCAGCGCAAAGACCAGGTCGTTACCGGTGAACCAGGCAATCAGCGTCACCGCAGGTACCGTTAGCGAGATGGTGGCCAGCACCGAACCGAAGAACAGGTTCATCGCGCGCTGTACCTGGTTGCTCAATACCGCTCTTAGCGCGCCAAGGCCTTCCGGAGACAGAATCAGCAGGGCGACCAGGAAGCCGGTGAACTGCGCCGGAGCGTTTACGGCGTCCAGCAGGTGCTCAAGCGGGTTAGCGTTCATCTTGGTGACCGCGATAACCGCAATCAGGTGAACGATAAGCCAGACCGTGTGCCATGCGGAGCTGTGCGCCGAAGGCTTGCCGTGATGCGGGTCATCGCCGTCGCCTTCGTCTTCATGCTCGTACACAAACAGGCTCTGGTGCGTTTTCGTTTGAATAAGCAGGAACACGCCGTACATCGCAGCGGAAATCAAGGCCACCAGCAGGGACTGGCCCAGTGAGAAGTTGCCGCCCGGCAGCGCCATTGGGAACACCAGCACGATCACCGCCAGCGGGAATAGGGCAATCAGGTACTGCTTGATACCAAACAGGTTCATGTACTGCGTGGCAAATTTACGGCCGCCCATCAGCAGGGAGAAGCCAACAAGGCCGCCGGTGACAATCATGATGATGGAATAGAGCGTGTCGCGCATCAGGGTTGGCGCGGCGTCGCCGGTGGCCATTAGCGCGGAAATCAGGCTGACTTCAAGAATCACGACCGACAGGCTCAGAATAAGTGAGCCGTACGGTTCACCCAGACGGTGCGCCAGCACGTCCGCGTGGCGTACAACGCTAAAGGCGCTGCTGAGTATGGCTACCAGAGCCAAAATATTGATGCCGACAACCGCCGGCAGGGACTGGCTTGACCCCCACATCGCCAGTACCGCCAGCGCGAGTACCGGGAAAATGAGAGAACTCTCCTTGTGGCGGGTTTTTACCGCCTCATGTTGTGTTTTTGTCATTCAACTTCTCCATCTCTGCAGGCGATAACCTGTTTTGATCATTATAGTCAGGTTTTTGAACCCGTATAAGTTAGCAAAAAATCGTTACTTTTGCTTAAAATTTACTTAGTTTTACGGCATTCTCGCGTAAAAAGTTCTAATGCACTAAAATGGTGAGTATTCTGAATTTAACTCATATAAAACATGTTGATATAAATAATATAAAAGCAAATAAACTTGTGGAATAATGCCTTTTTATCTCCTTTATTCGCGCCAAAATATCACCCCAGCGGGAAATTCACCTGTGAGTTAAAAGTGGTTGAACAGAGCAATCTCCTTTATCTGAGGATGCTGAACAAAATAACCCTCCATTATGTGCGTCTTATTTATATGATTCCCGGCACCACGCGCCAGTCTGGCAAGAAAAAATGACAATTTATCTGTTTTGTGATCGTCATCAAGCTTGCCAGCGCGCGGCGAATTGCTTATGGTCTTGATATGTTGCTCTATTAGTAAGCAAAAGTTGTCAATAAAAGCCGGGAAGGCGCAGCTTGTGTAGTCGCACGGAAGCAAGCAGTGGCGGAGGTGTATCGTGTTAACGCGTGATTTCTTAATGAAAGCGGATTGTAAGACGGCTTTTGGTGCCATTGAGGAATCGTTATTGTGGACCCCTGAGCAGCGCTCGGCTTCTCTTGCCGCGACGCTTGCTTGTCGCCCAGACCAAAGTCCGGTGTGGCTCTTTGGTTACGGTTCATTAATGTGGAACCCGGCTTTTGAATTTGAAGAGTCAGCCCCCGGCATGCTGGTGGGCTGGCATCGTGCATTTTGCCTGAGATTGACGGCGGGGCGAGGGACGGCTTGCCGACCGGGGCGTATGCTCGCGCTGAAAGAGGGTGGAAGAACCACCGGCCTTGCTTATCGGCTGCCGGAAGAGATTCTGGAAGATGAACTGACGCTTGTCTGGAAGCGAGAGATGATAACCGGGTGTTATTTGCCGACCTGGTGCAAGCTCGCGCTGGATGACGGCCGCACGGTCAACGCGCTGGTGTTCATCATGGACCCGCGTCATCCGCTTTATGAGGCGGATACCAGGGCAGAAACCATCGCGCCGTTAATCGCTGCCGCGAGCGGCCCGCTGGGCACCAATGCGCAGTATCTCTTTTCTCTCGAGCAGGAGATGAAAAAGCACGGTATGCAGGACGATCGTATGTCCGAGCTGGCAAACCAGGTTCGCGCCTGGCTTAGCGGGCATGAGGACGAAAGCGGGCTGCAGCCCGGTTTTGCATAGTCAGAAAATGGCCACCGGGAGGTGGCCTTAGTGTTTTATGCCGGAACGTAGCTGATGGAATGCTCAAGCGACTGAGTATGGCTGTCGATCAGCACTTTCCAGGTGCCGCTGTAGGGGACGGCAATATAGGCAGACTGGCGGTTTTGCAGGCTTAAAACGTCCGCCTCCGAGCCGCCGTGTTTGTCTGAGTCACACATCAAATGGATATGGCAGTTATTCGAACAGCGAACCACCACGGTATCGCCCCCAAAAAGTTTAAGACTGGCTTTTACAACTGGCATTTTTCACTCCACTCCCGCATTAAACATGGCCTGAGGCCCCCAAAGGTGCTGCACCGGTAAGTGATATTGTTCACAAATCACCCGAAGCATCACACCAGAGCGGCGGGCAGCAAATGCTGACGCTGATCAAAAAATGCCGCAACGATTCAACAATAATGACATTGTGCCTGAAACCTTTCAGCTAGCGGGCGTTTCGTTGGCAAACGCCCGTCGGCTCATCATTAAATCCGGAAATGCCCGGCGGTTTCCGCGAGTTCCCCAGCCTGACTTTGTAGCGCCCCGGCGGCGGCCGCAGATTCCACAACCAGCTCGGCATTCTGCTGCACCATGCCGTCGAGGTGGGTCACGGCGTGGTTAATTTCCTGAATGCCTTTCATCTGTTCATCGGTGGAGACGGTTATCTCACGCATGATGACCAGCACGCTCCCGACGCTCTGCTCAATCTCGTCCATGGCTTCTCCGGCCTGACGAACGTATACCGAACCGTCGGCTACGCTAGCGGTAGTGGAGTCGATCAGGCTTTTAATTTCCTTCGCCGCCTGGGCACTGCGGCTGGCAAGATTGCGTACTTCTCCGGCAACGACGGCAAAACCGCGACCCTGCTCGCCGGCCCGGGCGGCCTCAACCGCGGCATTCAGCGCCAGGATGTTGGTCTGGAAGGCGATGCTGTCAATGACGCTGGTGATGTCGCCAATCTTGCCGGAGGCAAGCTCAATGGCCTGCATTGTGGTAATGACTTTTGAGACGACTTCGCCCCCGCGTTCAGCGGCTTCACTGGCGCTGTGGGCCTGGGTATTCGCCTGGGCGGCCGAAGCCGTAGAGTTTGCGACGGACGCGGTAATTTGTTCTACCGCGCTGGCGGTTTCCCGCAGGCTTGAGGCGGCCTGTTCGGTACGGGTGGAGAGATCCTGGTTACCCGCGGCTATTTCGTTTGCCGCCACCTTAACCGACGCGCTGGAATCTCTGATCTGCATCATCACCACGCCCAGCTTGTCGCTGAACGCGTTGAAGGCGTGGGCGATTTCCGTGACCTCATCGTGGCCGGTTTCAGGTAAGCGCTGCGACAGATCGTTCGTGCCGTTGCTGATGGCTCGCATCCCATCCCGAATCGTGCCGAGGCGGCTCATCACTTTACCAATCAGAAGATGCACCACCGCGCCAGATATCAGCACCAGCACCAACAGGGCGAGGGCCGAAGCCTTCAGCAGCGAACGCATGCCGGAGGTGGCATCGCCTTCATCCAGAGTGACGACGACATACCAATGTGTGCCGGCAATAGGCGTTGCCATCAGCTGCTTGGTTTGTTCGCCAATCGTGCCGGTGGCGCGATGGCTGACGCCAAGCAACTGAGTTAAATCAGCCTGTTTAACCGCCTCAGAAAAGGGCTTCAGCGTCAACGCGGGATCCTGACCGGCAATCAGCGTGCCGTCGCTATTGATCAACAATCCGCTGCTGTTTGGGGTTGGATGAATACTGCGGACGTTAGCGATCACGCTGTCCATAGCGACATCACCGGCGACCACGGCTTTCAGGCTACCATCCTGTTTAATGGGCACGGCGAAGGTCACGACGAGCTTCCCGGTCCCGGCGTCCACGTACGGGGCGGTAACGACCGGAGCATCATCTTTTACGACCTGTTGATACCACGGGCGAACCGTAGGGTCGAAATCGGCCGGAACGCCGGTAGGGTCTGAGAATTTTGCGGTTTTATTGGCATAGCCAACGTAGATGTTGGTGAAGCCTCCGGCTTTTGCCATTTGGCTGAAGACGGGGATCGGGTCTTCGCTCAGCGCGGCGCTTTCCAGGGCGCTAATCATAGACATTTTTCCGCTGACCCAGTCGCTGATGGCAACGGAATGGCTAAGGCTGGTGCTGGTTAAGGTGTCGCTGATGGACTGCTGGTTATCGCGGCTGGTGACGGCGTAGTTAATAAAAGTGTTAAGACATAAGGCGGAGACCAGGCAAACTGCCGTGACTAAAAGAATGCGTGTACGAAGAGATCTAACCATCATTATTATCCTGCTGTGTTGTCCTAAGTAAAATATCGGCAACGTCTGCAGGTAACTTGATGGCGCGGGAGGGGATATAAGCAAATAATATTCCCGCGCCGAAATAATTAGAAGGTGAGGGTCTT
Source organism: Cedecea sp. P7760 (assembly GCF_013386425.1). Lineage (NCBI taxonomy): Bacteria > Pseudomonadati > Pseudomonadota > Gammaproteobacteria > Enterobacterales > Enterobacteriaceae > Cedecea > Cedecea sp. P7760. The sequence goes on from NZ_JACARU010000072.1 coordinate 20,427, forward strand.
ATCCGAGGCTAAAGTCCATTCGGCGAGTTCAACCAGCGTGCCGATGGCGACGCCCTCGATGAGCGGCAGTTCGGTGATGCCGCGTCCGTCGGTGCAGGTTTTGCAGAGCTTAACGGGCACGCCCTGCGCGGTGAGGATCTCGAGCATCTGCTGGATGTTGTAGCCTTCGGCGGGCTTCTGACCACGCAGGCCGGCGGTCACCGCGTCGGACATCAGGAATAGCTTCACTTCCGGCTGTGGTTCCTGGTCGCGCAGGGCAATGGCCAGCCGCAAACTGTTGAAAAGCGATTCGCTGCCGTAGGCCGCGCCGTTGGCGATAATGACTATCTTCTGCACTTGCTTCTCCTGGGTAATGACGATGAGCGAGGCGTCCAGTGTATCTCCCTGCGCCCTGAGTGGGTATGATTTATGCCCAGAAAAGCCGGATTACTCCTGGAGTCGCGTTCAGGCTATGTATGGGCCGGGTAAAGAGCAAAACCATTATGTTATAATTTACAAATGCGTAGATTTGCCGTTCCGCTTTTGACTTTGTGCTGCCTGCTCCCTCGTCCGGGAGGGGCAATGAGTACCTCAAATAACTTTGTTCAGGCTGCCCAAAACCCTTTCTCTTCCCCTTCAAATGACCTGCCGAACATGGGCCTTGCGCCAGAAACCGATGCCGCCGCGCGTAGAATTGCCGCGATGGCTAAGAAGTTTGGTGAAGACAGTATGGTGGATAACGGACTGGATGCCGGCGAGCAGGCGCAGCTTTTCGCTTTTACCAGCCTGCGGGATTTGTTAACCGACAAAGTCACCGACGAAGCCCAGGCTTTGCTTTCGCCCTGGGGGAAGGCCAGCTTCAATTTGCAGGTCGATCAGCATGGGAGCTGGAAGGGCAGCAGCGGCTCACTTTTCACGCCCTGGCAGGATAACAATCGCTACCTGACCTGGAGCCAGCTCGGGTTTAGCCAGCAGGAGAAGGGCGCGACAGGTAACCTGGGCGTAGGGCAGCGCTGGGTAGCCGGACGCTGGCTATTAGGGTACAACACCTTCTACGACAACCAGCTCACTACCCAACTGCAGCGCGCGGGTTTTGGGGCCGAAGCCTGGGGCGAATACCTGCGGCTTTCGGCCAATTATTATCAACCGCTGAGCGGCTGGCGCGGGCAAACTGAAACGCTCGAGCAGCGCCTGGCCCGGGGCTATGACGTCACGGCGCAGGCCTGGCTACCGTTTTACCGGCATATCAATACCAGCCTGAGCTTCGAACAGTATCTTGGTGACAACGTCACGCTTTTCGACAGCGATACCGGCTACCGCAATCCGCTGGCGGTGACGATGGGCATTAACTACACGCCGGTGCCGCTGATTACGTTAACGGCCCAGCATAAACAGGGGGAAAGCGGCACCGCGCAGGAGAATCTGGGGCTTAAGCTTAACTACCGCTTCGGTGTCCCGCTGCAAAAACAGCTCTCGGCAGATGAGGTGGCAACCACCAGCTCGCTGCGCGGCAGCCGCTACGATAACGTTGAGCGTGAGTCCGTGCCGGTGATGCAGTTCCGCCAGCGCAAAACGCTGTCCGTGTTCCTGGCCACGCCGCCGTGGCAGCCGCAGCCGGGAGAAACGGTATTGCTTAAGCTGCAGGTTAAAGCGACCTATGGTATCAGAAGCCTTTCATGGCAGGGCGATACGAAGGCGCTGAGCCTGACGCCGCCGGCTCAGGCGCGAAGCGCAGACGGCTGGAGCATTATTTTGCCAGCCTGGCAGGAAGGGGCCGCCAACGAATATCACCTTGCGGTCACCCTTGAGGACGAAAAGGGGCAGCGGGTAACCTCGAACGAGATCGTCCTCAAACCTGCCGCACCGCTGCTGATCAACCCGGAAAGCGACAAACGTTATTCTTTGCTGCCTGGCGAGTAGGCCGGGTTAGAAAATGCGTTCCTGATGAACCCAAACGGCGGCTTCAACCCGGGATTTGAGCTTCATCTTCTTCAGCAGGTGTTTGACGTGCACCTTCACCGTGCTTTCGGTGATGTCCAGACGTCGGGCAATCATCTTGTTAGGCAACCCCTGGGCAATCAGCTTCAGAATGTCGCGTTCGCGCGGCGTAAGCTGATTCACGTCGCGGTCAGACGTTGAGCGGTTGGCCCGAAGGCTCGCCGCCAGGACGGGCGTTAGCGCTTCGCTGAGCACCATTTCTCCCGCCGCCGCCTGCTGCAAGGCCTTGAGCAGGTCTTCCGGCTCCATATCTTTCAGCAAATAGCCGTCCGCGCCGCGCTTAAGGGCGGTCACTACATCTTCTTCATGGTTAGAAACGCTGAACACCACAATCCGCCCTGAAAGCGCTTTTTCGCGCAGGCAGTCGAGCGTCTCAAGCCCGTTCATGCCCGGCATATTGAGATCGAGCAGGATCAGATCCGGGTCGAGAGATTCGGCAAGCTGCACGCCCTGCTCGCCGCTGCCGGCTTCACCGACCACGGCCAGCTCTGGCGCCATGCTTATCAGCTGCTTAACGCCGGTACGCATCATGGGATGATCGTCTATCAGCAAAATGGTTGCTGCTTCCTGATGGCTCATTCTTCGCTCCTTGTTACGGAAGAAAGCGGTGCTTCGGGGATAAAATTGACGACCACTTCGGTGCCACCGCAGGCGCGGGGGCGAACCTGGCAGTCACCCTGCAAGGTTTGTGCGCGGTCGCGCATGATAATAAGGCCGTAATGATTACTGCGCTCGCCGCTGCCGGAGATCCCCCGGCCGTTGTCCCACACTACCAGACGAACCTGATTCCCCTGGCGGGTGACGTTGATGCCGCAGGCGCTGGCGTCAGCGTGCTTTAAGCTGTTGTTCAACGCCTCGCGGGCAATCTGCACTAAATGGATCGCCTGATGGGAAGGGACGAGGCGCGGCGGGAGCTGGTAATCCAGCGTGACCGGGAAGCCAAGCTTGTCGCTGAACTCCTGGCAACTGGCTTCCAGCGCAGGCCGCAGGCCGGGCTCGGTCAGCTGCAGGCGGAACGTCGTCAGCAGCTCTCGCAGCTGCCGCCAGGAGGTATTCAGCTCGCCGCGAATTTGTTCCAGCAGCGTGCGGCTCTCTTCCGGCAGCGCTTCGCCCTGCATTTGCAGGCAGCTGACCTGCATTTTCATACAGGAGAGCGACTGGGCGATGGAGTCGTGCAGTTCCCTGGCGATGGCGGAACGCTCCTCCATCACCACCAGCTGCTGCTGATGCTCGTACTGGCGCTCCATGGCGAGCGTGGAGGTCAGCTGTTCCATCAGGGTGGCGATAAGCTGCTGCTGGTCTTCGGTCAGTACCTTGCCAAAAGGCAGTTGGGCCAGCACCAGGCCGTAATGAATATGGTTGTCCGTGAGCCGCCATTTCAGCGTTGTGGTTTCCTGCGGCAGCGCCGCACCGGCATCCGGGCAAAGCTGGCAGCCCTGGGCATCGCAGTGCGCATCCGGCTGGAAGGTATATTCCTGGTAATTCTCTTCATCTTCGTACTCATAAACCCGCAGCACGATGCCCAGCAGCGGCGTTAATACCTGTAGCTCGCTCAGCACGGGGGAGATTCGCTGGCACAGCGGGGCCTGAGCGTGGAGGCGGCGATTCGCCTCGTAGAGGAAAGAGAGCATCTGATTTTTTTGCTCAAGACCGGCGGTTTTCTCTCTGACCCGGCGTTCGAGCACGGCGTAGCTCTGGGCCAGCTCGCTGGACATGCTGTTCAGCGCGATCCCTAGGGTGGCCATTTCGTCGCGGCCACGAACGTTCACGCGCCGGGTGAAGTCCCGCTGGCCAATGGCCGTGGCCATCGCCAGCAGCTGACGCCACGGACGGAGTAACCTTTTGCGTAACCAAATCAGGGTAAAGACGATCAATAACCCGAGTAATACCGCCATACCCTGCTGCAGCAAAATAACGTGATGCAGGCGCATCTCCGTGGTGCGGTCAAAGGAGCTGACGAGTTCATCAATGCTGGCCACGAAATGGGCGACGGCGGGTTTTACCTGCTGCGGAGTTTGGGCGGCAATCAGCGCTGGCTCCAGCGTACTTCGCCAGTATTCCTGCAGCTGCCGGAGCCGTGCCTGCTGCCCGTCGCGCTCGGCGGCAAGGTGCAGATCGTTGCTCCACGTGGTTTCCTCCATTTCGCGAAGCAGCACCTTATCCTGCTCCGTCAGCGGAATTGCCGCCAGCAGGCGATAGCTCTGCATGCGCATCGAGCCCGTTTTATTGATCGCGTGGGCATTGCCCGAAATCCCCTGAGCCAGCCAGCCGGCAGCCGCCATTCCCGCCACGCTGATAATCGCCAGCAGCACGACGACCAGCGCCAGCTGATTGACCAGCGAAAGGGGAGAAAGCAGGCGTTTTAGCATTGGCGAACGGGCTCCTGGAGCGGTAAAGGTGACGAGTGGCGTTATTTTCAGTCAACACCTGGAGTATACCCATACCCACTAAGGATTACCCCTAAATTGCCAAAGGGGGCAGAGGGTTGGATTAACCCCGCCGCTGGCTCACTCAGGGATGTGATTAATCACGGTATTTTTACGCCAGAAGATTACTCACAAAGAATGAGGGGGCATTTTTGCGCGCCGGAGAGATAGATTATCCCTTGATTTACATCAACTAATCTCCACGCAGGAACCCTAAGGTTGCGGCATTTACTCACACGAAATGAGGTGTTTATGTCACAGTCTCCCGTTACCGAGAAGTCTTCGGGCGCACTGATTACCGACTGGCGGCCGGAAGATCCGCAGTTCTGGCAGCAAAAGGGCCATCGCATCGCCCGCCGCAACCTGTGGATTTCCGTTCCCAGCCTGCTGCTGGCCTTCTGCGTCTGGATGCTGTTCAGCGCGGTGGCGGTGAATCTGAATAAAGTCGGCTTTGCTTTTACCACCGACCAGCTGTTTATGCTCACGGCGTTACCTTCTGTTTCTGGGGCGCTGCTGCGCGTGCCGTATTCCTTCATGGTGCCGGTGTTTGGTGGTCGTCGCTGGACGGCGTTCAGCACGGGGATTTTGATTATTCCTTGCGTGTGGCTGGGCTTTGCCGTGCAGGACACCAGCACTTCGTTTAACACCTTCATTTGCATCTCGCTGCTGTGCGGCTTTGCCGGGGCGAACTTTGCTTCCAGCATGGCCAACATCAGCTTCTTCTTCCCGAAGGCAAAGCAGGGCGGCGCGCTGGGAATTAACGGCGGGCTGGGCAATATGGGCGTCAGCGTGATGCAGCTGGTGGCCCCGCTGGTCATCTCCCTGTCGATGTTTGCCGTTTTCGGCGGCAAAGGCGTTGAGCAGGGCGACGGCACCATGCTGTTCCTTGAAAATGCCGCGTGGATTTGGGTGCCGTTCCTGGCCGTTTTCACCCTGGCGGCCTGGTTCGGGATGAACGACCTTTCGGCGTCAAAAGCTTCCCTGCGTGAACAGCTGCCGGTGCTTAAGCGTGGGCATCTTTGGGTTCTCGGCCTGCTGTATCTGGCGACCTTTGGCTCGTTTATCGGCTTTTCCGCCGGGTTCGCGATGCTGTCTAAAACCCAATTCCCGGACGTGAACATTCTGCACTTTGCCTTCTTTGGCCCACTGCTTGGCGCGCTGGCGCGTTCTGCCGGCGGGGCAATTTCTGACCGCCTGGGCGGCACGCGGGTCTCGCTGTATAACTTTATCCTGATGGCGATTTTCAGCGCGCTGCTGTTCACCACGCTGCCGACCAATGGCCAGGGCGGCAACTTTATCGCCTTCTTCGGCGTGTTCCTGATGCTGTTCCTGACGGCCGGGCTGGGCAGCGGCTCCACCTTCCAGATGATCTCGGTGATTTTCCGCAAGTTGACGATGGACAGAGTGAAAGCCGCCGGCGGCAGCGATGAAGTCGCCATGCGCGAGGCCGCGACGGATACTGCCGCAGCGCTGGGCTTTATCTCGGCTATTGGCGCGATTGGCGGATTCTTTATTCCTAAAGCCTTCGGCACCTCCCTGGCGCTCACCGGCTCTCCGGCCGGGGCGATGAAGCTTTTCCTCGTCTTTTATATTGTGTGTGTGGTTATCACCTGGGCCGTCTACGGCCGTAAATCCACACGCTAACGCTTTAACCTTTGGGTTATCCCTTTGCGCGGCTTCGGTCGCGCTTTTTTTTGCCCGCAGCCATTTTAGGGTCGGGAGCTCGTGGTCTACCCCTTAATACCCTAACCGCGCATTTCTATAACCCCTCTCCGGCAAGTACTGCCATTTTCATATTTATATTCAGTAAGTTATGTAAATCTCAAGGATTACACTTTGGGGGTAGATGCCTGGGGCTGCCAGAAAACCACACCAGGAGCAGTTGATCGTCATCAAAAATCCCACCCTTTCTAAGGGTTAACGTTTCGGGCATCAAGCAATGTCGATTTCACCAGAAGAGCCACCAGGCTCCACATCAGGAGTATCCCGATGAGCAAGTTCCTCGACCGGTTTCGTTACTTCAAGCAGAAGGGAGAAACCTTTGCCAATGGACATGGCCAACTACTCGATACCAACCGTGACTGGGAAGAAGGGTATCGCCAGCGTTGGCAGCATGACAAGGTTGTGCGTTCCACCCACGGTGTGAACTGCACCGGTTCCTGCAGCTGGAAGATTTATGTCAAAAGCGGCCTGGTAACCTGGGAAACCCAGCAAACTGACTACCCGCGTACCCGCCCGGATATGCCTAACCACGAGCCTCGCGGCTGCCCGCGCGGCGCAAGCTATTCCTGGTATCTCTACAGCGCCAACCGCCTGAAATACCCGCAGATGCGTAAACGCCTGATCAAGCTGTGGCGTGAAGCGAAAACGCAGCATAACGATCCGGTCGACGCCTGGGCATCTATCATTAACGATCCTGAAAAAGCAAAAAGCTACAAACAGGCCCGTGGGCGCGGAGGATTTGTTCGTTCAAGCTGGGAAGAGGTTAACGAGCTGATTGCTGCCGCGAACGTCTACACCGCAAAAACCTACGGCCCGGACCGCATCACAGGCTTCTCGCCGATCCCTGCTATGTCGATGGTTTCTTACGCCGCGGGCACCCGTTACCTGTCGCTTATCGGCGGCACCTGCATGAGCTTCTACGACTGGTACTGCGACCTGCCGCCTGCGTCTCCGCAGACCTGGGGCGAACAGACTGACGTGCCTGAGTCTGCTGACTGGTACAACGCTGGCTACATCATTGCCTGGGGCTCTAACGTCCCGCAGACGCGTACCCCGGACGCCCACTTCTTCACCGAAGTTCGCTACAAAGGCACCAAGACCGTTGCCGTGACGCCGGACTATGCGGAAATCTCCAAGCTGTGCGACCAGTGGCTGGCGCCGAAGCAGGGGACGGATGCCGCGATGGCGATGGCGATGGGCCACGTCATGCTGCGCGAGTTCCACCTCGACAACCCTAGCCAGTACTTCACCGACTACGTTCGTCGCTATACCGATATGCCGATGCTGGTGACGCTGGAAGCGCGTGACGGATTCTATGCGCCAGCCAATTTGCTGCGTGCGGCAGACCTGGTCGACAGTCTTGGCCAGGAAAATAATCCGCAGTGGAAAACCGTTGCGCTGGCCGACCAGAGCGGTGAGCTGGTTGCGCCAAACGGATCCATCGGCTTCCGCTGGGGCGAAAAAGGCAAGTGGAACCTCGAGCAGCGCGACGGCAGCACCGGGGAAGAAACCGCGCTGCGCCTGAGCCTGCTGGGCAGCCACGATGAAGTGGCCGAGGTAGGCTTCCCGTACTTTGGCGGTGAAAGCACCGAGCATTTCGACAACGTCAAACTTAAAGACGTGCTGCTGCATAAACTGCCGGTTAAACGCCTGCAGCTGGCGGACGGCTCAAGCGTGCTGGTGGCAACGGTTTACGATCTCACCCTGGCGAACTACGGCCTGGATCGCGGCCTGAACGATGAAAACTGCGCCAGCAGCTACGACGAAATGAAGGCCTACACGCCGGCATGGGCCGAGCAGATTACCGGCGTACCTCGCCAGGATATCGTGCGGATTGCCCGTGAGTTTGCTGATAACGCAGACAAAACCCACGGCCGCTCGATGATTATCGTCGGTGCAGGGGTGAACCACTGGTTCCACATGGATATGGCCTATCGTGGGCTTATCAACATGCTTATCTTCTGCGGCAGCATCGGGCAGAGCGGCGGCGGCTGGGGCCACTACGTTGGTCAGGAAAAGCTGCGCCCGCAGACCGGCTGGATGCCGCTGGCATTCGCCCTCGACTGGCAGCGCCCGCCGCGCCACATGAACAGCACATCCTACTTCTATAACCACTCCAGCCAGTGGCGCTACGAGACGGTCACAGCGGACGAATTCCTGTCGCCGCTGGCGGATAAATCCCGCTATACCGGCCACCTGATTGACTTCAACGTGCGCGCCGAACGTATGGGCTGGCTGCCGTCTGCGCCGCAGCTTGGGACCAATCCGCTGCGCATTGCTGACCGGGCGAAAGAGGCCGGGATGTCGCCGGTAGATTACACCGTCGATCAGCTTAAATCTGGCGGCATTCGTTTTGCGGCAGAGCAGCCGGACTCCGGCTATAACCACCCGCGCAATATGTTTATCTGGCGCTCCAACCTGCTGGGTTCTTCCGGGAAGGGGCATGAGTTCATGCTCAAATACCTGCTGGGCACCGAGCACGGTATTCAGGGCAAAGACCTGGGCCAGGAAGGCGGGCTGATGCCGGAAGAGGTCGAATGGGTCGATAACGGCCTGGACGGCAAGCTGGATCTGGTGGTTACACTGGACTTCCGCCTGTCGAGCACCTGTTTGTATTCCGACATCGTGCTGCCGACCGCCACCTGGTATGAGAAAGAGGATCTGAATACCTCGGATATGCATCCGTTTATTCACCCGTTCTCCGCCGCCGTGGATCCTTGCTGGGAGTCGAAGAGCGACTGGGAAATCTACAAAGGGATCGCGAAGAAATTCTCTGAAGTTTGCGTCGGCCACCTCGGGAAAGAAACCGATGTTGTGACGCTGCCGATACAGCATGATTCCGCCGCCGAACTGGCTCAGCCGTACGGCGTCATGGACTGGAAGAAAGGCGAATGCGACCTGATCCCAGGCAAAACCGCGCCGCACATTATTGCCGTTGAGCGTGACTATCCGTCGACGTATGAACGCTTTACCTCCGTGGGGCCGCTGCTGGAAAAAATGGGCAACGGCGGGAAAGGCATCAGCTGGAACACCGAGAAAGAAGTCGAGTTCCTGCGCAAGCTCAATTACGTGAAGACCGACGGCCCGGCCAAAGGCCAGCCGATGATCAACACGGCGATTGACGCTGCCGAAATGGTGCTTAGCCTTGCGCCTGAAACCAACGGCCAGGTGGCGGTGAAAGCCTGGGCCGCGCTCGGGGAATTTACCGGCCGCGACCACACGCACCTCGCGCGACCAAAAGAAGAAGAGAAGATTCGCTTCCGCGATATTCAGGTTCAGCCGCGCAAAATCATCTCAAGCCCGACCTGGTCCGGCCTGGAAGATGAGCATGTGTCCTACAACGCCGGGTATACCAACGTTCATGAGCTGATCCCGTGGCGTACCCTGTCCGGCCGCCAGCAGCTGTATCAGGATCACCAGTGGATGCGCGACTTTGGCGAGAGCCTGGTGGTGTACCGCCCGCCAATTGATACCCGTTCCGTGGACGGCATGATGGGCCACAAGTCCAACGGCAACCCGGAAAAAGCGCTTAACTTCCTGACGCCGCACCAGAAGTGGGGCATCCACTCCACCTACAGCGACAACCTGTTGATGCTGACGCTGGGGCGCGGGGGGCCGATCATCTGGCTGTGCGAAGCCGATGCGAAAGAGATAGGTATTGCCGATAACGACTGGGTTGAAGTGTTTAACAAAAACGGCGCGCTGACGGCGCGGGCGGTGGTGAGCCAGCGCGTCCCGGCCGGGATGACCATGATGTACCACGCGCAGGAACGCATCATGAACCTGCCGGGCTCTGAAATTACCGGCCAGCGCGGCGGTATTCATAACTCGGTCACCCGTATCACGCTGAAGCCGACCCATATGATTGGGGGCTACGCGCAGCTGGCTTACAGCTTTAACTATTACGGTACGGTCGGTTCTAACCGCGATGAATTCGTGGTGGTTCGGAAGATGAAAGACATTAACTGGTTAGACGGCGAAGGCAATGACCAGGTACAGGAGAGCGTAAAATGAAAATTCGTTCACAAATTGGCATGGTGCTGAATCTGGATAAATGCATCGGCTGCCATACCTGCTCGGTGACCTGCAAAAACGTCTGGACCAGCCGCGAAGGAACGGAATACGCGTGGTTTAACAACGTGGAAACCAAACCGGGCCTCGGCTACCCGAACGACTGGGAAAACCAGGAAAAATGGAAGGGCGGCTGGATCCGCAAAATTAACGGCAAGCTGCAGCCTCGCATGGGGAACCGCGCGATGCTGCTGGGTAAAATCTTTGCTAACCCGCATTTACCGGGCATTGATGATTATTACGAGCCGTTCGACTACGACTACCAGAACCTCCACACCGCGCCGGAAGGCAGCAAAGCGCAGCCGGTGGCTCGCCCTCGCTCGCTGATTACCGGCAAGCGAATGAACAAAATCGAAGCAGGCCCTAACTGGGAAGAGCTGCTTGGCGGAGAATTTGAAAAACGCGCGCAGGACCAGAACTTCGTCAACATGCAAAAGGCGATGTACGGCCAGTTCGAAAACACCTTCATGATGTACCTGCCGCGCCTGTGCGAGCACTGCCTGAACCCGGCCTGCGTGGCGACCTGCCCGAGCGGGGCTATCTACAAGCGTGAGGAAGACGGGATTGTCCTGATTGACCAGGATAAATGCCGTGGCTGGCGGATGTGCATCACCGGCTGCCCGTACAAAAAAATCTACTTCAACTGGAAAAGCGGCAAGTCAGAGAAGTGCATCTTCTGCTACCCGCGCATTGAAGCCGGGATGCCAACGGTGTGTTCCGAAACCTGCGTAGGGCGTATTCGCTACCTCGGCGTGCTGCTGTACGACGCGGATGCGATTGAGCAGGCGGCAAGTACGGAAAACGAGAAAGACCTGTATCAGCGTCAGCTGGACGTGTTCCTCGATCCGAACGATCCGGCGGTCATTGAGCAGGCGCTGAAAGACGGCATTCCTCAGGGCGTGATCGCCGCTGCGCAGCAGTCTCCGGTTTACAAAATGGCGATGGACTGGAAGCTGGCGCTGCCGCTGCACCCGGAATATCGCACGTTGCCGATGGTCTGGTATGTGCCGCCGCTGTCGCCGATTCAGTCCGCAAGCGACGCGGGCCAGCTGCCGCATACCGGTATTTTGCCTGACGTCGAAAGCCTGCGTATTCCGGTTGAGTACTTAGCCAACCTGCTGACCGCAGGGGACACGGCACCGGTACTGCTGGCGCTGAAACGCATGATGGCGATGCGTCACTACAAACGTGCCGAAACGGTTGAAGGCGTTGTGGATACCCGCGCGCTGGAAGAAGTGGGATTAACCGAAGCTCAGGCTCAGGAGATGTACCGTTACCTGGCTATCGCGAACTACGAAGATCGCTTTGTGGTGCCGACCAGCCACCGCGAGCTTGCGGCAGAGACCTTCCCTGAGCACAGCGGCTGCGGCTTTAGCTTCGGCGACGGCTGCCACGGGAGCGACACTAAATTCAATCTGTTCAACAGCCGCCGGATTGACGCTATCGACGTCTCAAGCAAAACGGAGCCGCACCCATGATTGAATTGCTGATTATCTCCCGCCTGCTGGAGTATCCGGACTCTGCCCTGTGGCAGCATCACCAGGAACTTCATGAAGCCCTTGCGCAGAGCGAAACATTGACGGGCGAGCAGCGTGTCGCCCTGAAAGGATTCATCGATTCGCTGTGCCGCCGTGAGCTGCTGGATGCGCAATCAAGCTACAGCGAACTGTTCGATCGCGGCCGGGCAACGTCGCTGCTGCTGTTCGAACACGTTCACGGTGAATCGCGCGATCGTGGTCAGGCGATGGTTAACCTGATGAACCAGTATCAGCAGGCGGGGCTGGAAATAGACAGCCACGAGCTGCCGGACCATCTGCCGCTGTACCTGGAATATCTGTCCCAGCGCACGCGGGCAGAAGCACAGGGCGGGCTGCAGGACATCGCGCCAATCCTTGCCCTGCTCAGCGCCCGTCTGAAGCAGCGTGAAAGCGACTATGCGCTGCTGTTCGACCTGCTGATTGCCCTTTCTGAAAGCAGCGTCAGCGTGGAGACCGTCCGCCAGCAGATTGCTAATGAAGCACGTGATGACACCCCGCAGGCGCTGGACGCGGTGTGGGAAGAGGAGCAGGTGAAATTTATGGCCGATGACAGCTGTGGAGAGACTGAAATTACCGCGCACCAGCGTCGTTTTGCCGGGGCGGTGGCTCCGCAGTACCTGAATATAGCAGGAGGGAAATAATGCATTTTCTCAACGTCTTCTTCTTTGATATCTATCCGTACCTTTGCGGCGCCGTTTTCCTCATTGGCAGCTGGCTTCGCTATGACTACGGGCAGTACACCTGGCGGGCAGCTTCCAGCCAGATGCTGGATCGCAAAGGCATGAATCTGGCTTCAAACCTGTTTCACCTTGGGATTCTCGGCATTTTTGCCGGGCACTTCCTCGGTATGCTGACGCCGCACTGGATGTACGAGTCGTTTTTACCGCTGGAAATTAAACAGAAAATGGCCATGTTTGCTGGCGGTGCCAGCGGCGTGATGACGCTGGTGGGCGGCCTGCTGCTGCTGAAGCGCCGCCTGTTCAGCCCGCGCATTCGTGCCACCACCACCGGAGCCGATATTCTGATCCTGAGCCTGCTGATGGTCCAGTGCGCGCTGGGTCTGGGTACCATTCCGTTCTCCGCTCAGCATATGGACGGCAGCGAAATGATGAAACTGGTGAACTGGGCGCAGCACGTGGTGACCTTCCGCGGCGGTGCTTCGGAGTACCTGGACGGCGTGGCGTTTATCTTCCGTGTGCACCTGGTGCTGGGAATGACGCTGTTCCTGCTGTTCCCGTTCTCCCGCCTGGTGCATATCTGGAGCGCGCCGGTAGAGTACCTGACGCGCAAATACCAGATTGTTCGTGCCCGCCGCTAGTCCTTCTGCATCATCATAAGCCCGGTTCATGCCGGGCTTTTTTTACAGAAAACAAATTCGTTTTTTCGAATATGTATATTGACTTTATCGGCCTGAGTTTTACTATGGCGGAGTTCATTCACAGGACTCAATCATGACTGCGTTAACGCCATTACAGCTTTTTAAACACCTTTCTGAAGAGACCCGGCTTTCAATCACCCTGCTGCTTAGGGCGAAAAGCGAGCTTTGCGTCTGTGAGCTGACCGCCGTGCTGGATCAGCCGCAGCCTAAAGTTTCCCGACATCTGGCTATGCTGCGCGAGGGCGGTTTGCTGCAGGACAGAAGAGAGGGGAAATGGATTTACTACCGACTCTCGCCCCATATGCCTGCGTGGGCGGCGGCGGTCATTGAGCAAGCCTGGCAAAGCCAGGGGCATGAAATGCTGGAACGTTTGAAACGCATAGAAGCGAGCGGGTCGATGACGCTTTGTCAGTAAAAAAATTTAACTAAACACATTCGTTTTTTCGCATATGAATTTTGCAATGTTAATGGAGACTGAGTGCATATGTTTTTAGCAGGGGCAATATTTCTTCTCACCATTGTGCTGGTTATCTGGCAGCCGCGCGGGCTGGGAATAGGCTGGAGCGCGATGCTGGGGGCCGGGCTGGCGTTAGCCACCGGCGTGGTTCAGGTGGCCGATATTTCCGTCGTGTGGGCGATCGTCTGGAACGCTACCGCGACGTTTATCGCGGTGATTATTATCAGTCTGCTGCTGGACGAGTCGGGCTTTTTTGAATGGGCGGCGCTGCACGTTGCCCGCTGGGGAAAAGGGCATGGGCGGCTGCTGTTTACCTGGATTGTGCTGCTTGGCGCAACCGTGGCGGCGCTGTTTGCAAATGACGGCGCGGCGCTTATTCTGACGCCGATTGTTATCGCCATGCTGCTGGCGCTGGGTTTCAGCCCTGGCGCTACGCTGGCGTTTGTTATGGCCGCGGGTTTTATCGCCGACACCGCAAGCCTGCCGCTTATCGTCTCAAACCTGGTCAACATCGTCTCCGCCGACTTCTTCCAGATTGGGTTCAGCGAATACGCATCGGTGATGGTGCCGGTCAATCTCGCGGCGATAGCGGCGACGCTTGCCATGCTGCATCTGTTTTTCCGCAAAGATATTCCACGGGTCTACGACCTTGGGCTGCTGAAAACGCCGGCCAGCGTCATCAAAGATCCGGCTACGTTTAAGGCGGGTTGGATCGTACTTGTGCTGTTGCTGGTGGGTTTTTTTGCCCTGGAGCCGCTGGGGATCCCGGTCAGCGCGATTGCCGCAGTAGGGGCTCTGATTTTGCTGGCGGTGGCGAAAAAAGGGCATGCGATTAATACCGGTAAGGTTCTGCGCGGAGCGCCCTGGCAGATTGTTGTTTTCTCGCTGGGGATGTACCTGGTGGTTTATGGCCTGCGTAATGCAGGTTTGACGGGGCAGCTTTCCGGCGTCCTGAGCACCCTGGCCGGGCAGGGACTGTGGACGGCGACGCTGGGCACGGGTTTTATCACGGCGTTCCTGTCGTCCGTGATGAACAATATGCCCACGGTGCTGGTCGGGGCCTTATCCATTGAGGGCAGCAGCGCGGGCGGCGTTATCAAAGAGGCGATGATTTACGCCAACGTTATCGGCTGCGATCTTGGCCCTAAAATCACGCCGATCGGCAGTCTGGCTACGCTGCTGTGGCTGCACGTTCTTGCCCGGAAAAAGCTGACTATCGGCTGGGGCTACTACTTCCGCACCGGTATTGTGATGACCATTCCAGTGCTGCTGGTGACGCTGGCCGCGCTTGCCCTGCGTCTCTCTTTCTCTCACTGAGCCACCGACGATGAGCAAAATTACCCTTTACCACAATCCTGACTGCGGCACTTCCCGTAACACGCTGGCCATGATCCGCAACAGCGGCACGGAGCCCACGATTATCTATTACCTGGAAACGCCTCCGTCCCGCGAGGAACTTGCCGGGCTGCTTGCCGACATGGCGATTAGCGCCCGCGATCTACTGCGTAAAAATGTTGAGCCATATGAGAAGTTAGGGCTTGAGGAAGAGAAATTCAGCGACGAGCAGCTGATCGACTTTATGGTGCAGTACCCGCTGTTAATTAACCGGCCGATTGTGGTGACTGAGCGGGGGACGAGACTTTGCCGCCCTTCGGAACGCGTGCTGGATATTCTGCCTGAAGTGCAGCAGGGCGCGTTCAGCAAAGAGGACGGCGAGCAGGTAGTGGATGTGCGCGGCCAGCGGCTGAAACCATAAAACCCGCTTGAAACCGAAAAAGGAAAGGGTAGAATGCCTTCGCAAGGTGATGGCGTTCCACCTTCCCCAACCGCCTCGTTCGGAGGCTGATGACGCCTGGTATGACTCTTTTAATCCAAGAGGCATGTCAGGCTGGTCAACGTTTACCCCCCCGGCTCTGCATGCTTCCCTGACCGTATCGATAAGATAGTTTTGAGGAAAATATGGTTAAACCACTTTTTGCAGTTATTGTTGGTGGCTCGGCGGGGTGCGTTATTCGCTGGCTGCTTGCGTTACGTCTTAACGGCCTTTTTCCTCAGTTGCCTCTCGGCACGCTGACGGTCAACCTGCTGGCCGGGTTGATCATTGGCGGCGCGCTGGCTTTCTTTCTGCGCCAGCCGCAGCTTGATCCCACCTGGAAGCTGCTGATAACCACCGGCCTGTGCGGCGGAATGAGCACCTTCTCAACCTTTTCCGTTGAGCTATTTTCGCTGCTGCAGGGCGGAAATTATGTCTGGGCGATGGCGTCCGTCTTTGCCCACGTGTTTGGCTCGCTTCTGATGACGGCGGTGGGCTTTTTTGTGATAAATGCCGTGATGTAAAAAATACGGACTCAGTCTGCCTGAGTCCGTTCTTCCTTATCAGGTTAGTTCTGGCCGGTTAGCTTCTTCAGCCGTTCAATGCCGACAGGCTCCTCATGCTGAAGCGGCGTAAGGGCGATGCGCCTCGCATGAACGTTTTGGATTTCCTGAATAATCGGCCTTTCCCTTTCGGCCCGGGCCTCGAGCAGCGGCGAAGTAGGCTGCGCGGCGGCAATACTGTTATTAATCACCCATGCCCAGGGTTCAATCTCCGCTCGCCGCAGATCGTCCTGCAGGCTAGCGGCCTCCAGCATCGGCGTGGTTTCCGCCAGCGTGACTATAATCACCTTCGTTTGCTCAGGATCTCGCAGTTGCATCATCGGGGTGAGATATCGCTCTTCGGTGCTGCCCATCTGACGAACCATCTCTTTGTGATAGTTACCTGAGGCGTCCAGCAGCAAAAGCGTGTGCCCGGTCGGAGCGGTATCCATAATAACGAACCGATCGTTCGCCTCTTTAATGACGCGCGAGAAAGCCTGGAATACCGCAATTTCCTCGGTACACGGGGAGCGAAGGTCCTCTTCTAACACGGCGCGTCCTGCTTCATCGAGATCTTTGCCCTGGTTGTCCATCACAAAGCGGCGATAGCGCTCGGTTTCTGCTTTAGGATCGATTCTGCTGACCGTGAGGCCGGGCATCGCATCCGCAAGGGTATAAGAAAGATGCGCGGCTGGATCGGAGGTCGTCAGATGTACGCTGTGCCCCCGGCTTGCCAGCGAGACGGCAAGCGCGGCGGCAAGAGTGGTTTTTCCTACGCCGCCTTTACCCATCGTCATTACCAGGCCTTTCCCGGCGAGGCTTAATTCGTCTACTAAAGTAGACAGCGGAGGCAGGGCGAGATCGTTCGGGAGAACCACCGCGTTAAAACCGGCGATCTTCTCTTCCTCTGGATTCAGTAATGCCCTTAGCGCACCCACCCCAACCAGGTTAAACGACTTCAGCGGCAGCTTAGTTTGTGGCAGAGACATCAGGTTTGCAGGCATTTCGCTCAGGGCTTTTTCTTCTCGCGCCAGAATGCTTTGCGCCAGCGGGTCGTGCTCAGATGATCGAGGCGTGAGAACGCCGTTGATGGCGAGATGCTGGTGCTTTAAGCCCAGGTGATAAAGCTCGTCGTGGGTATGTGAAACTTCTTTTAACGTGGAGGTCTGTGCGCGGGCGACTAACACCAGACGAGTCAAATTTTCATCCGCCAGGGCGGTGACAGCATCTGCATACTGATGCTGCTGTTTTTCAAGGCCCACCAGCGGGCCAAGGTTTGCCGCCGCGTCCGGGTTGGCCTCCAGATAACCGCTCCATGCGCCCGGCAGTTCGAGCATGCGGATTGTGTGCCCGGTTGGCGCCGTGTCGAAAACAATGTGCTGGTATTTCTCGCGCAATATTTCGCTGGTCAATAGCGCGGTGAACTCGTCAAAAGCGGCAATTTCGGTCGTGCAGGAGCCTGAAAGCTGCTCTTCTATGCTGCGCACAACCTCTGCCGGCATCTGGTCTCGTACCGGATTAAGGACCCTGTCGCGATAGGCCTGTGCGGCCGCGAGTGGGTCGACTTCCATCGCATCAAGGCCCGGCGCTTGTGCCACGGCAACGATTCGATGTCCGATCTGCTGATTGAACACCTGACCCACGTTTGAAGCCGGATCGGTACTTACCAGCAGCGTGCGTTTGCCGCTGTCGGCAAGCCGGACGGCGGTAGCGCAGGCCAGCGAAGTTTTGCCCACGCCACCTTTGCCGGTAAAGAAAATAAACTGGGGTATGTCGATTAAGAAAGACATTGGCATGATTTGCTCCTGAAATAAATTATGGCAGACGGGGAATTGTGCAACAGCCGGGCTCCGTGCCGTGCTGCTCCCAGTCCTGAGAAAAAGGAACGTCTGCCCAGCGGGCCAGATCCGCTCGCGCGGGACGCTTACCTGACATCGCCAGGACGCCATCCACCAGGACAACGGGCAGCGCGTTCGAACCCACGTCATTCAGGATGTTTTTCACGATGGGATTGTTGATAAAACTGGCGGGATTTTTGGCCAGATTATAACGCTGGAGAGCAATTCCGTTTTGCTTCGCCCAGTCGAGGTCGGCGCTCCACTGCAGGTCTGTTTGCTGCACGTTCACGCTGCTGGTCGCGCAGCACCCGGCAGCTTCATAAATTTCAATTCTGGACATGTTGTTTGCCTCAAGAGTAAGCCACAAAGCGTGGTACTGAGGTAAACGAACGAAGAGAGGAAAGGATGCAAAAATTAATGCATTTTTTTATGACAGCAGACGGGGGAGGTTTCATCCGCTTCAATGCCACACAACTCGACCAACTTTTCCTTCAGGCTGAGTCTCGCCCGCAGTAGCCTGGATTTAAGCGCGCTAAGCGTCAGGTTCAGTTCATCGGCAATTTCCTGCTGAGGGCGGCGAGAAATATCGCACTGTTCAATCAGCCATGCCGTATCAGCCGGGAGAGCCTGGAGCGTTTCCGGCAGGCATGGTGCTAATAACGACACCGGCTCATCTCCGGTATCTTCGCGAGTGAGCTCTGCGGGAATTTCAACGAACGTTTTTCCCAGACGATGCTCGTCAATCAGCAGATTTCGGGCCGCACGGTAGAGCCAGGAGAGCGGGTAATCCATCTCACAAAATGTTTCTGCGTTTGCCCGTGCTTTTAAAAACAGCTCCTGCAGCAGGTCTGCGGCTTTGTCCGGATCGGCGGTTTTTGCCAGCAGGAAGTGATAAAGCTCTGCCTGATGCTGAAGCCAGAACGGCGTCATGCAAGTGTTGAAGGCTTTTATCGCAGGCATGTTTTTTCCTCTCAACAAAGACGGAAATAGCATAACGCAGTTTGGAACGAGGCTGAAAGCAAACTGGAAGATTGTGCCAATTTAAAGGTTTGGATTTTGTTCTGGAAGATGGTGGCGGGGGAAGGATGATCGCGCGGCGCGCGTTCTCACTGGCGTGAGTCGAACCTTAATCGAAGCTTCTCGTCCTTCCCCAACGGGAATCTGGAAGATTGTGTAAGCTTTTGGCTTTGGATTTGTTCTGAAGATGGTGGCGGGGGAAGGATGATCGCGCGGCGCGCGTTCTCACTGGCGTGAGTCGAACCTTAATCGAAGCTTTTCGTCCTTCCCCGACGGGAATCTGGAAGATTGTGTAAGCTTTTGGCTTTGGATTTGTTCTGAAGATGGTGGCGGGGGAAGGATTCGAACCTTCGAAGTCGATGACGGCAGATTTACAGTCTGCTCCCTTTGGCCGCTCGGGAACCCCGCCAGGGGTAGTGCTTTGAATTGTCAGATGGTGCTGGTGGAAGGATTATTCGTCGCTTCACTTCTCACCCTTCCCGATAAGTGAAAACATTGCTTCATCTCATCGGTATTACCACATCGCTGTGGTGAATAATGGTGGTGGGGGAAGGATTCGAACCTTCGAAGTCGATGACGGCAGATTTACAGTCTGCTCCCTTTGGCCGCTCGGGAACCCCACCACGGGGTAATGCTTTTAACTGGCCTGCTTCGCTGCGGAAGCGGGGCGCATCATATCAAATGAAGCGCCGCTGTAAAGCACTCACTTTAAGAAAATGAATCGTTTGCCGATTTTTTACGCGCAGCGCCTTAAAGCTAACCAATTCATTTTCCGTGTGATTACAGAATGATCGTGCGGTTGCCATAGACGAAGACGCGCTGCGCCAGCACTTCGTACAGGGCTCGGCTCAGTACGTTTTTCTCTACGTCACGCCCGGCACGCATCATGTCATCGGCGGTGTAGGTGTGATCGACGTGAATCACGTCCTGCATGATGATCGGACCTTCGTCCAAATTATCATTAACGTAATGCGCGGTAGCGCCGATAATCTTCACGCCGCGTTCATAGGCCTGGTGATAGGGACGTGCGCCAATAAATGCCGGCAGGAACGAGTGGTGGATATTGATAATCTGGTTCGGGAAACGGGCGACAAATTCAGGCGTTAGTACCCGCATGTATTTTGCCAGCACCACGTAGTCCGGTTTGTGCGCGTCAATCGCGTCGGCCATTTGCATATCATGTTCTTCGCGGGTCATGCCTTCATGGCTGACTAGCTGGAACGGGATATCAAAACGTTCCACTAAGGTACGTAGCGTTTCGTGGTTGCCGATGACGGCGGCAATTTCTACGTCCAGGCCGCCGTAGGTGGCTTTCATCAGCAGATCGCCAAGGCAGTGGGCCTCTTTGGTGACCAGAATGACAATGCGGCGGCGGCCTGCAGGCGTGAGTTCACGAATCGAACCTTCCGGCAGTGCGCTGTCCAGGTCCGCCATCAGCGTGTTGTCGTTGAAAATGCCTTCAAGCTCGGTACGCATAAAGAAGCGGCCGGTACGATGATCGACAAATTCATTGTTCTGAACGATATTGAGTTCGTGTTTGTAGCAAATATTGGTGATTCGCGCGATGAGACCCTTTTGATCGGGGCAGATTGTGCGGAGAACTTTACGTTGTAATGCCTGCATGAAGAGAGAAATCCTGTTGAACGGTGTTTGCGAAACAATAATGCTGTTATGCAGTGAAGGCTATCACCCGCAGCATTTTTTATATTTTTTACCTGAACCGCAAGGGCAGGGGTCATTACGACCGAACTGCGGGCGGAGGCCGTCGATATAATACCATTGGCCGCTTTCCCTGACGAAACGGGAACGTTCAATGATGGCGCTTTGCTTGCCGTTCTCACGAAAACGAGCAACGAAACTGACGTATCCTTCGTGGGCATCTTTGCCTTCGGCCTCTTCGTATATCGTCAGGCCGAGCCATTCCGTCTCGCCAAAACCGTTGGATATTTCTGAATTTAAGGACGGACGGCGGCAGCTTTCATGCCAGCTCGATACCAGATAGTCGGCATCTTGTTTCACAAAAGCGGTATAACGAGAGCGCATAAGCTGTGATGGGCGTTGCGGATGCTGGCCGGCGCTTAGGTAAGGCTGACAACATAAGCTATACTCCAAACCGCTGCCACAGGGACAAAGTTGCAACATTACATCTCCAGGAAAAAAATAAACGGCGTCAATAACACTACGGCAGCGCTTATGTTAACTGAGCAGTGGCGTTGGCGTCACGGAGTGATTACCGGGGAAGATTGACCGAGGCGTGATGAGACAGGTAAAGATCGGCCTGGCATTAGGGTCGGGTGCTGCAAAAGGATGGGCGCACATTGGCGTTATCAATGCGTTAAAAAAAGCAGGGATCCAGATTGATGTCGTGGCAGGGTGTTCCGTCGGCGCGCTGGTCGGTGCCGCCTATGCCAGCCAGCGGTTGCCGGTAATGGAACGCTGGGTACGATCGTTTAGCTACTGGGACGTTCTGCGTCTGATGGACCTGTCCTGGAGCCGCGGAGGCCTGCTTCGCGGTGAGCGCGTATTCAACAACGTTCGTAAAATCATCCCGGAAACGGCTATTGAAGGCTGCGGCCTGAGATTTGGCGCCGTGGCGACCAACCTTAGCACCGGGCGAGAGCTGTGGTTTACCGACGGCGATTTACATCAGGCTATTCGCGCCTCTTGCAGCATGCCGGGGCTTTTGTCGCCGGTTGCACATAATGGTTACTGGCTGGTGGACGGAGCGATAGTTAATCCTGTGCCGATTTCCCTGACTCGTGCCCTGGGCGCGGATATCGTTATTGCGGTAGATTTGCAGCATGACGCGCACCTGATGCAGCAAGATTTGCTGTCGGTGAACATGACGCCATCGGCCGATGAGCCGTTGGCGCAGGCTACTTCCTGGCGCGGCCGCCTGCGCGAGCGTCTGGGGAAAATGACGCATCGCCGGGCTAACGTGACGCCGACCGCGATGGAAATCATGACGACCTCTATTCAGGTGCTGGAAAATCGTCTTAAGCGCAACCGAATGGCTGGCGATCCTCCTGATATTCTTCTGCAACCGTTTTGCCCGCAAATCTCTACGCTTGACTTTCACCGCGCCTCAGAAGCTATTGCGGCGGGCAGTCTGGCGGTTGAGAAAAAAATGGATGAGCTATTACCTCTGGTTCGTACACATGTTTAAGTTTGTACTTAAACGATTTCTGACAGGCGCTCGTTGCGATACCGTGCCACTATTGAATTATTGCCAGGCAGAGGAAAACGCATGAGTTACCCGCTGGAAGGAAAACAAATCCTCATTGTTGAAGACGAGCCCGTTTTCCGCTCCCTGCTGGACAGTTATCTGACTTCCCTTGGGGCGGGAACGCTGCTTGCCTGGGATGGTAAAGACGCGCTCGAAAAGCTGGGGCAGGCGGTGCCGGACCTTCTGATTTGCGATCTGGCGATGCCGAGAATGAACGGCCTTGAGCTGGTAGAGCACCTGCGTAATGAAGGTAACCAGACGCCCATTTTAGTCATTTCCGCGACAGAAAATATGTCCGATATCGCCCAGGCTTTACGGCTTGGCGTGCAGGACGTTTTGCTGAAACCAATTAAAGATCTTAATCGATTAAAAGAGACGGTGTTGTCCTGTATCTATCCGACGATGTTTAATTCGCGGGTCGAAGAGGAGGAGCGCCTGTTTCAGGACTGGGATGCGCTGGCGCGGGATCCTCAGGCAGCCTCAAAGCTGTTGCAGGAACTTCAGCCGCCGGTGCAGCAGGTTATATCCCGTTGTCGAATAAATTATCGCCAATTAATATCGGTCGATCAGCCAGGCCTGGTGCTCGATATTGCACCACTTTCAGATAATGACCTGGCATTTTATTGTCTCGACGTTACCCGCGCCGGAGATAACGGTGTATTAGCCGCGCTGTTGTTACGAGCGTTATTCAACGGGCTGCTACAGGAACAACTTTCCCATCATGGGCAGCGTTTGCCGGAATTGGGTAATTTACTTAAACAGGTCAATCAGCTATTGCGACAGGCAAACCTGAGCGGGCAATTTCCGCTGATAGTTGGTTATTATCACAGCGGTTTAAAAAACCTCATTCTTGTTTCTGCCGGACTTAACGCCACGTTAAATACCGGCGAGCACCAAATTCAGGTCAGCAACGGCGTTCCGCTGGGGACGCTCGGCAACGCGTACCTCAATCAAATCAGCCAGCGGTGCGAGGCGTGGCAGTGCCAGGTCTGGGGCTCTGGTGGGCGTTTACGGCTGATGTTGTCTGCAGAATAAACAACGGAACAACTGATTACATTTAGCTTTTTTCCTGGCTCTCGGGCGGTGGTAATATCGCGACCAACTTAATCGTATTTGTCTTAAATTAGCCGCTGCCGGGGTAAACGGGGGGCGGTTTTTGTTTTTAAGCTGATATACTCAACCGCGTTTTTAAATTGACGACAAGTGTGAAACTTGAACAGTCCTGGAGGTTTTTTCAATGGCTGCCATTAATTCTAAAGTAACTAAAGCTGTTATCCCGGTTGCGGGATTGGGAACGCGCATGTTGCCGGCAACAAAGGCAATTCCAAAAGAGATGCTGCCGCTGGTTGATAAGCCGCTGATTCAGTATGTCGTTAATGAGTGTATCGCCGCCGGTATTACTGAAATCGTCCTGGTGACCCACTCTTCGAAGAACTCCATCGAAAACCACTTCGATACCAGTTTTGAACTGGAAGCGATGCTTGAGAAGCGCGTTAAGCGTCAGCTTCTGGAAGAAGTTCAGTCTATCTGCCCTCCGCACGTCACCATTATGCAGGTACGTCAGGGTCTGGCGAAAGGCCTGGGCCATGCCGTGATGTGTGCACACCCGGTTGTGGGCGATGAGCCTGTCGCCGTTATCCTGCCGGACGTTATTCTGGACGAATTTGAGTCCGATCTTTCCCAGGACAACCTGGCGGAAATGATTCGCCGCTTCGATGTGACCGGAAACAGCCAAATCATGGTTGAACCTGTTGCCGATGTGACCGCCTACGGCGTGGTTGACTGCCAGGGTGCATCGCTCTCTGCCGGTGACAGCGTGCCGATGGTCGGCATCGTTGAGAAGCCAAAAGCGGACGTTGCGCCGTCAAACCTGGCCGTTGTAGGACGCTATGTGCTGAGCGCGGACATCTGGCCGCTGTTGGCTAAAACCCCTCCAGGCGCAGGTGATGAAATTCAGCTCACCGACTCTATTGCCATGCTGATGGATAAAGAGACCGTTGAGGCTTACCACATGAAGGGCGTGAGCCACGATTGCGGCAACAAGCTGGGCTATATGCAGGCGTTTGTTGAGTACGGTATTCGTCATAAAACGCTGGGTGAAGATTTTAAAACCTGGCTTGAAGCCACCGTTGGCGCGAAGAAATAAGTCAATTCAACGCAGGATGGTAAGATGAAAGTTACCGTATTTGGTATTGGCTACGTTGGCCTGGTCCAGGCCGCCGTGCTCGCGGATGTAGGGCACGATGTCATGTGCATCGACGTAGACGCAAAGAAAGTGGAAAACCTTAAAAAAGGTGAAATCCCTATCTTTGAGCCAGGCCTTGCGCCATTGGTAAAGAAGAATTATGAAGAAGGGCGCCTGCAGTTCAGCACCAACGCTGAAGAAGGCGTTAACCATGGCGAAATGCACTATATTGCCGTGGGGACACCTCCTGATGAAGACGGATCCGCTGACCTGAAATATGTGACTGCCGTTGCGCGCACCATCGCGCAGTATATGGATTCGCATAAAGTCGTTATCGACAAATCAACGGTACCTGTTGGCACGGCGGATAAAGTGCGTGCGGTGATGGAAGAAACCCTCAAATCTCGCGGGCTGGAGATTAACTTTGATGTGGTTTCTAACCCGGAGTTCCTGAAAGAAGGTGCGGCGGTTGCCGACTGTATGCGTCCTGAACGCATCGTCATCGGGATGGATAACGAAGAGGTTGTTGACCTGCTCCGTGAGCTGTACGAGCCGTTTAACCGCAATCACGATCGTATGATTCTGATGGATATCCGCAGCGCAGAGCTGACCAAATATGCGGCCAACTGCATGCTGGCAACCAAAATCAGCTTCATGAACGAAATTGCTAACCTGGCCGAGCGGCTTGGGGCTGACGTTGAAAAAGTGCGCATGGGGATCGGCTCCGACTCCCGTATCGGCTACAGCTTTATCTACCCAGGCTGCGGCTATGGCGGTTCATGCTTCCCTAAAGACGTCCAGGCGCTGATTCGCACCGCTGAGCAGATTGGCTACACGCCACGTATTCTGCAGGCTGTGGAAGAGGTTAACTACGCCCAGAAGCAGAAACTGCCAGAGTTTGTGATTCGCCACTTCGGTGAAGATTTGAAAGGTAAGACCTTCGCACTTTGGGGACTTTCCTTCAAGCCGAACACGGACGATATGCGAGAAGCGTCCAGCCGGGTGCTGATCGAAGCGCTTTGGGAACGTGGGGCCGAAGTACAGGCCTACGATCCTGAAGCGATGGACGAAACGCAGCGCATTTATGGCCACCGCGGCGATTTAAGGCTGATGGGGACCAAAGAGGCTGCCCTACAGGGCGCTGACGCGTTAATTGTCTGTACCGAATGGCAGAGCTTCAAGGCGCCGGATTTCGATCTGATGAAGAAGTCGCTGAAGCAGCCGGTTATCTTTGATGGTCGTAACCTTTATGATCCTGAAAGACTCAACAAGCGCGGTTTTGTCTATTACGCCATCGGTCGCGGTGCATCTATTAATATCGTCTAAATAACCCCCCTGGTTATTTAAGGTGACCGGCACGGTAGCGCTTTCAGCAAGCCTGTACGCTGCCGGTCACGTTTCCTCTCTGGTATTCTCCCTGACTCCTTAAATCCGCTCAGCTGCGTTTCTGCGCGGTATTTTAGCCTGCCTCGAGGTATGTTTTTGCTGGAGACGGCCAGCCGCTGTCTTTAATGCAGCCGGGAACGAATATGTGGCGTTCATTATTTGACCATTGGGCGTGTTGGTCGGTAAACGCAGGATGATATGGTGATTAAAATGACCCAGGGGTTGTTTACGTCGATATTGGGATGGCGGCGGCAGTAATAAAACGCCTTAGTGGAGTCGATAAGTAAATGTGTCGTGCGTTACTTAAGGGAGGATAAAACGAACATAAGGCAGGCTCAATAATCACCCTGAGTGAGGGTTGTATACCGGGTTAACCATTATGCCAGGCGTGGATTCAACTCTTTGCGTAATGTCTCATTTTTTGTTGATAACGCTAATGGAGTATATACATCCAGGAAAAGGATTATCTCAAAGTCAGATAAATCCATTGCAGGGTTAACCCGATGATTAGCGAGCGAAATTAACTGTACTTAAGGACAGGTATTGTATCTAAAATATTTAGTCGATTCGTTAATAAAGAAAAATAAGCTGTTTTATGATTGTTTTGCTGAGGCAAGGGTATGGCGGGACAGAAAAGTGAAGATCGTCAGAAATAAAAAATCCCGCCGGAGCGGGATCTTAATAAGCAGCACTGAGAGGATTACAGCAGGAAGTCTTCCAGCTTCTTACCTTGCTCATCCATTGCTTTCTTGATAACTGCTGGCGTACGACCCTGGCCGGTCCAGGTTTTAGTTTCGCCGTTTTCGTCGATGTACTGGTATTTAGCAGGACGCGCTGCGCGTTTTGCTTTACCTGCAGATTTAACAGCAGCAATGCTGTTCAGCAGTTCATTAGGGTCAATACCGTCAGCAATCAGCATTTCACGGTACTGCTGCAGTTTACGAGTGCGCTCTTCAACTTCAGCGGCTGCCGCGTTTTCTTCTTCACGACGTTCGTTAACTACAACTTCTAATTTTTCCAGCATCTCTTCCAGAGTTTCCAGGGTGCATTCTCTTGCCTGGGCACGAAGAGTACGGATGTTGTTCAGAATTTTAAGTGCTTCGCTCATTGTAGTAATCTCAAACTTATTATTGGGGGGGTGACGTTTGAGCTAATAATAGAGCGTTATATTAAGTTCTGCAATAGCCGTGAATGTAAGGAATTCAAAATTTGCTGATATATATGCGGCGGTTTAAATACCGTTAACTTAATTTCTGGCTCCCAGGGCACGCGAAATGGCACTTTAAGACTCAAATTTTAGACAACAACCCTGGCATCAAAAGGGTTTGTTGCAGGCAGAAAAAGAGAGAAATTTTGCATTAATCATCAAATATCGGGCGATGGTATTAATGTTTATGACCACTGCAGGCTGTTTACAATTTATAATAATTGAGCTGCTAAATAATTTCATGAGAGCGCGTTAAACGTGCGGGAAGGCTTCTGCCGTGGCGGTTCCATATCTTCACGTATACAACTATTACCCGCTGTATAAGCAGGATTTATTAATATATCTGATGCCATTAACCCGGATGTTTAGCAAGGTAATCGGCAATCCACCGACGCCGTACAGTGTGGTACAATCCGCCGAAACATAATTTACACTTTTGATTCAGGCTACAGGTGCAATGGCTCAACTCTATTTTTACTACTCAGCAATGAATGCGGGAAAATCGACCGCGCTGCTTCAATCCTCGTGGAATTACCAGGAAAGAGGGATGCGCACGTTGGTGTATACAGCAGAGATAGATAATCGTTTTGGTGTGGGAAAAGTCAGTTCGCGTATTGGGCTGTCGTCTCCTGCAAAGCTTTATAACGCGACAACAGACCTGTATGCCGACATTCGTGCAGAGCAGCAATCTGCGCCCGTGCACTGCGTGCTGGTGGATGAAAGCCAGTTCTTATCTAAAGAACAGGTTTATGCTTTATCTGACGTTGTCGATGAGCTTGATATCCCCGTCTTATGCTACGGCCTGCGTACGGATTTCCGCGGTGAGTTATTCAGCGGCAGCCAGTATCTGCTGGCGCTGTCAGATAAGCTGGTTGAGCTGAAAACGATTTGTTTTTGCGGGCGTAAAGCAAGCATGGTGCTTCGTCTCGATCGGGAAGGGCGTCCTTATAATGAAGGCGAGCAGGTGGTGATCGGCGGCAATGAACGTTACGTCTCGGTTTGCCGTAAACATTATAAAGAAGCGTTAATTAAAGGCTCTCTGCAAGAGATGCAGGGCAGTTAATTTAAAAGAGGGGTAACTCCATTGCCCCTGCATTAAGCGTGCTATAGCGGCTTGTACAAAGCGTCCACGCATAAAAAAACCCGCCAGAATGAGGCGGGTTTTGTGTTTTAAGAGCTAATGATTAAGCGGTTTTCTTCGCTTTTTTGTCAGCTTTTGCTGCAGGTGCGGCTTCTTTAGCCGCTGCACCTTCTACGTACTCACGGCCGTAGTAGGTATCCAGCAGAATCTGTTTCAGCTCAGAAATCAGCGGATAGCGTGGGTTAGCCCCGGTACACTGGTCATCAAACGCATCTTCAGACAGTTTGTCGACGTGTGCCAGGAAGTCTGCTTCCTGTACGCCTGCTTCGCGGATGGACTTAGGAATACCCAGTTCAGCCTTGATAGAATCCAGCCATGCCAGCAGTTTCTCGATCTTAGCCGCGGTACGGTCACCCGCTGCGGTCAGACCCAGATGGTCAGCGATTTCAGCGTAGCGGCGACGCGCCTGTGGGCGGTCGTACTGGCTGAAAGCAGTCTGCTTGGTTGGGTTGTCATTCGCGTTATAGCGGATAACGTTGGAGATAAGCAGGGCGTTTGCCAGACCGTGAGGAATGTGGAACTGAGAACCCAGCTTGTGCGCCATTGAGTGACACACGCCCAGGAAGGCGTTTGCAAACGCGATGCCGGCGATGGTCGCTGCGTTGTGAACGCGCTCGCGGGCAACCGGATTTTTAGAGCCTTCATTATAGGAAGCTGGCAGGTTTTCTTTCAGCAGTTTCAGCGCTTGCAGAGCCTGGCCGTCAGAGAATTCGCTCGCCAGCACGGAAACGTAAGCTTCCAGCGCGTGGGTCACCGCATCCAGACCGCCGAAGGCGCAGAGCGACTTAGGCATATCCATCACCAGGTTGGCATCAACAATCGCCATATCTGGGGTCAGCGCATAGTCAGCCAGCGGGTATTTCTGGCCGGTAGCATCGTCGGTAACAACCGCAAACGGTGTGACTTCAGAACCGGTACCGGACGTGGTGGTCACCGCAATCATCTTCGCTTTTACGCCCATTTTCGGGAACTTGTAGATACGTTTACGGATGTCCATAAAGCGCAGCGCCAGTTCTTCGAAGTGGGTTTCCGGGTGTTCGTACATCACCCACATGATTTTGGCTGCATCCATCGGGGAGCCGCCGCCCAGCGCGATGATAACGTCTGGTTTGAAGGAGTTTGCCAGCTCTGCGCCTTTGCGAACTACGGTCAGCGTTGGGTCAGCTTCAACCTCAAAGAAGACTTCGGTTTCGACACCAGAGGCTTTCAGCACGGAAGTTATCTGGTCCGCATAGCCGTTGTTGAACAGGAAGCGGTCGGTCACGATCAGCGCACGTTTGTGGCCATCAGTAATCACTTCGTCCAGCGCAATTGGCAGGGAGCCACGGCGGAAGTAGATAGATTTCGGAAGTTTATGCCACAACATGTTCTCAGCTCGCTTAGCAACGGTTTTCTTGTTGATCAGGTGCTTAGGACCCACGTTTTCAGAGATGGAGTTACCACCCCATGAACCACAACCCAGCGTCAGGGAAGGGGCCAGCTTGAAGTTATACAGGTCGCCGATACCCCCCTGAGAAGCCGGGGTGTTAATCAGAATACGTGCGGTCTTCATTTTGTCGCCGAAGAACTTAACGCGCTCAGGCTGGTTGTCCTGGTCAGTGTACAGGCAAGAGGTATGGCCGATGCCGCCCATCTCAACCAGTTTTTCCGCTTTGATGACGGCGTCTTCGAAGTTCTTGGCACGGTACATGGCCAGCGTCGGAGACAGTTTTTCGTGAGCGAAAGGTTCAGACTCGTCGACAACGGACACTTCGCCGATGAGGATTTTGGTGTCTGCTGGTACGGTGAACCCGGCCAGTTCAGCAATTTTGGTGGCTGGCTGACCGACGATAGCAGCGTTCAGCGCGCCATTTTTCAGGATGATGTCCTGCACGGCTTTCAGCTCTTTACCCTGCAGCAGGTAGCCGCCGTGGGTAGCGAAACGTTCACGCACTGCGTTATAAGCAGAGTCAACAACGATGACGGACTGCTCGGAAGCACATATAACGCCGTTATCGAAGGTTTTGGACATCAGAATGGAAGCAACAACACGTTTGATGTCTGCGGTTTCGTCAACCACAACCGGGGTGTTACCGGCGCCAACGCCGATAGCAGGTTTACCGGAGCTGTAAGCTGCTTTAACCATGCCTGGGCCACCGGTCGCCAGGATCATATTGATATCCGGGTGGTGCATCAGGGCGTTAGACAGTTCTACGGAAGGCTGGTCGATCCAACCGATCAGATCTTTTGGTGCACCGGCAGCGATAGCAGCCTGCAGCACGATGTCTGCTGCTTTGTTGGTCGCATCTTTAGCGCGTGGGTGTGGCGAGAAGATGATGGCGTTACGGGTCTTCAGGCTGATCAAAGATTTGAAGATAGCGGTAGACGTTGGGTTAGTGGTTGGCACGATACCGCAGATGATGCCGATAGGTTCAGCGATAGTGATGGTACCGAAGGTATGATCTTCAGACAGCACACCACAGGTTTTCTCATCTTTATAAGCGTTATAGATATATTCGGAAGCGAAGTGGTTTTTAATCACTTTATCTTCGACGATACCCATACCGGATTCGGCGACGGCTAATTTAGCCAGGGGGATTCGAGCGTCGGCAGCGGCCAGGGCGGCAGCACGGAAGATCTTATCGACTTGCTCTTGAGTAAAGTTGGCATATTCACGCTGGGCTTTCTTTACGCGCTCGACGAGGGCGTTCAGTTCCGCGACATTAGTTACAGCCATAATGCTCTCCTGATAATGTTAAACTCTTTTAGTAAATAAGCTGCGCGAGTCGACAGTATAGTCAGCAGCCACAGAATGCGTGTTTAAGACGAAACGGCACCGTACTAAATACCTGGATTCATGCGCTGATTTACTAAAAGAGCCTCATCTGAATAAGCCGTGTTAGTGGAAAACCTGCTCTTCAGATGTGTCCAAGAGTACCCACTTCTGAGTAGCTTTTTCGTGATCCAAATCACAACTATCTCATGCTGACACCATTCAGCAGGCGCTATCCAGGTGGTTGATAAATCTTTAAAAAGTTAGTCACAGCAACGTCGAAACAAAGTACCACAAATTCAACATTCGGGTAACAGTTCGTCATTGCGCTAAAATTACTTGCTGCAGACGTCGATTGCGCAGGGAAATAGCGTAGCGGTGGGGGTGTTTTTCCATTACATTACGCCTGATTTTGCTTTGTTCATTTGCGGAGTTTTGCGTGGCTCAATCCATTTTCGACCTGCCAACCTATATTAAGTTCTTTATCGGGATGTTTGCCCTGGTCAACCCGGTAGGGATTATTCCCGTTTTTATTAGTATGACCAGTTACCAGACTGCGGCGGCGAGAAATAAAACCAACCTCACGGCCAATCTGTCCGTGGCAATTATTCTCTGGACTTCACTCTTTTTGGGTGACGGCATTCTGCAAGTCTTTGGTATCTCTATAGACTCATTCCGTATCGCCGGCGGTATTCTGGTGGTCACTATTGCGATGTCGATGATAAGCGGCAAGCTGGGTGAAGATAAGCAGAATAAGCAAGAAAAGTCTGAGAGCGCCATTCGTGAAAGCGTCGGCGTTGTGCCGCTGGCTTTGCCGCTGATGGCGGGGCCGGGGGCCATCAGTTCGACCATCGTTTGGGGGAGCCGCTACCATAACTGGGGGCATTTGCTGGGCTTCTCTCTCGCGATTGCGCTGTTTGCCTTCTGCTGCTGGTTGCTGTTCCGAATTGCGCCGTGGCTCGTTCGTATGCTGGGGCAAACGGGCATCAACGTGATCACCCGTATCATGGGGCTTTTGCTGATGGCGCTCGGTATCGAATTTATTGTCACCGGAATGAAAGCTATCTTCCCTGGATTGTTAAGTTAATTCCGCTGCCACTTTCAAATGAAAAAGCAGAATCTCTTTTCTGCTTTTTTTCTTTCTGTAGAGAAAAACGCCTCCTCGTCTTGCCCTCATTTTCGCAAAAGCAAATGCGAATCTTTCATAAGAAAATGCTTTGGAAAACCGTACATTAGCGGTTGACCTTGTAACATGTTGTACAGAAAAGTGGCGATCGAAATGATATTTAGCTGCCGTTACGCAATCAGGCTTGCTGCGGGTTTATTGAGATGATATTAGTAATTCATGCCTTCCCGCAGAGGAATGTGCTAAAAAATAATCAATTGTTAATTTTTTGTGAGTGATGAAGCGGGTAAGAGACTGACCTCCCTTCCAGTGCGGTGATATCAGGTTAACTCCATGATTATCAAGATCATGATTGAGTTTTCTCTGGGCCCTGTCACGCATCGCTTTCCCCACATTCTCTCCATAAAGGAGAAATGGTTAACAAATTTGCAAATTGTATTGGCGGGTATCTGACGCTTTTGATACTTTCCGGGCAAAACAATTCGCTGAAAAACGTTTATTTTGCAGATGAGTTTGATTACGCCGCGTCATCATTACCAGCGGAATAAAAAGATTAATGGCCGTCGAACACGCAATCGGCGGTAGTACAGAATCGACGTAATGAGGCCGTCATTAGAGAACGGCCCGAAAATAAAGTCGGTGATAGCGAGAAGTAAAAGCAGTATCCCGTACGGACGCTTAACGCTCCTGCGCTGTAAGGGACCCCTAGGGGAAGAGGCTGGCTTTCGGGCCGGTAATTATAATGAGTGGAGTACCAACACAATGACAAATATCACTAAAAAAAGCCTGATTGCAGCAGGCATTTTAACTGCGCTTATTGCCGGCAATGTCGCTATGGCGGCGGACGTCCCGGCCGGTGTGCAATTGGCAGAGAAACAAGATCTGGTTCGTAACAACGGCTCAGAACCACAATCTCTTGATCCGCACAAAATCGAAGGCGTGCCAGAGTCAAACATCAGCCGTGACCTGTTTGAAGGTCTGCTGGTAAGCGACCTGCAGGGCCACCCGTCTCCGGGCGTGGCAGAATCATGGGATAACAAAGACTTTAAAGTCTGGACTTTCCATCTGCGTAAAGACGCCAAATGGTCCAACGGCGACCCTGTGACCGCACAGGACTTCGTATACAGCTGGCAGCGCCTGGCTGACCCGAAAACCGCTTCGCCTTACTCCAGCTATCTGCAGTACGGCCACCTTGCGAATATCGACGATATTATTGGCGGTAAGAAGCCGACCAGCGATCTGGGCGTGAAAGCCATCGATGACCACACTCTGGAAGTCACGCTGAGCGAGCCGGTTCCTTACTTCTATAAGCTGCTGGTTCACCCATCCGTATCTCCAGTGCCGAAAGCCACCGTTGAGAAATTCGGCGACAAGTGGACCCAGCCTGCTAACATCGTGACCAACGGTGCATACAAATTAAAAGATTGGGTGGTGAACGAACGTATCGTTCTGGTGCGTAACACCAACTACTGGAATAACGCCAAAACCGTGATTAACCAGGTCACCTACCTGCCAATCTCTTCTGAAGTAACAGACGTAAACCGCTACCGCAGCGGTGAAATCGACATGACGTACAACAACCTGCCGATTGAGCTGTTCCAGAAACTGAAAAAAGAAATCCCAACTGAAGTTCACGCCGATCCGTACCTGTGCACCTACTACTACGAGATCAACAACCAGAAAGCACCGTTTACCGATCCTCGCGTACGTGCTGCTCTGAAGCTGGGCCTGGATCGTGACATCATCGTGAACAAAGTGAAAAACCAGGGCGATCTGCCTGCTTATGGTTACACCCCACCTTACACCGATGGCGCGAAACTGACCCCGCCAGAGTGGTTCACCTGGTCTCAGGACAAGCGTAACGAAGAAGCCAAAAAACTGCTGGCCGAAGCGGGTTACACCAAAGACAAGCCGCTGACCTTCAACCTGCTGTACAACACCTCAGATCTGCACAAGAAGCTGGCTATCGCCGTGGCGTCTATCTGGCAGAAAAACCTGGGCGTGAACGTCAAGCTGGAAAACCAGGAGTGGAAAACCTTCCTGGATACCCGTCATCAGGGTACCTTCGACGTGGCGCGTGCTGGCTGGTGTGCGGACTACAACGAACCGACTTCCTTCCTGAACACCATGCTGTCCGACAGCTCTAACAACACCGCGCACTATAAGAGCCCGGCGTTCGATAAAATCATTGCCGACACCCTGAAAGTGACCGACGAAGCACAGCGTACCGCGCTGTATGAGAAAGCTGAGCAACAGCTTGATAAAGACTCAGCCATCGTGCCGGTTTACTACTACGTTAACGCCCGTCTGGTTAAGCCGTGGGTGGGTGGTTACACCGGTAAAGACCCGATGGATAATGTCTACGTACGTGACTTGTACATTATCAAACATTAATGGCAATTCGTGGGGCAGGGCTCACCGGCTTTTGGCCGGTGGCTAAGTTCTGCCCCATCGTGTCTTATTTACATCGCACTGCAAAGGCACAGGCCAGAAGGTACGGGCAATGTTGAAATTTATTCTACGTCGTTGTCTGGAAGCAATTCCGACACTCTTTATTCTTATAACGATCTCCTTCTTTATGATGCGTCTCGCACCGGGGAGCCCTTTTACCGGCGAACGTACGCTGCCGCCAGAAGTAATGGCGAACATCGAAGCGAAGTATCACCTGAACGATCCGATAACCACCCAATACTTCAGCTATTTAAAACAGCTGGCGCACGGGGATTTTGGCCCGTCATTTAAATACAAAGACTATTCAGTCAATGACCTGGTTGCTTCAAGCTTCCCGGTTTCCGCTAAATTAGGCGCAGCCGCCTTCATCTTTGCCATTGTGCTGGGCGTAACGGCGGGCGTGGTTGCGGCGCTGAATCAAAACACCAAATGGGATTACACGGTAATGGGCTTTGCCATGACGGGGGTGGTCATTCCCAGCTTCGTGGTGGCTCCGTTGCTGGTTCTGGTCTTCGCGATTACCCTCAAATGGCTGCCCGGTGGCGGCTGGAACGGGGGCGCGCCGAAGTACATGATACTGCCGATGATCGCGCTGTCTCTGGCTTACATTGCCAGCATCGCGCGTATTACCCGCGGTTCAATGATTGAAGTCCTGCACTCTAACTTTATCCGCACCGCGCGCGCTAAAGGCCTGCCGATGCGTCGTATTGTGCTGCGTCATGCCCTGAAGCCTGCACTGCTGCCGGTACTGTCGTACCTCGGGCCTGCATTCGTTGGGATCATCACTGGCTCCATGGTTATTGAAACGATTTATGGCTTGCCGGGTATCGGACAGCTGTTTGTTAACGGGGCGCTGAACCGTGACTATTCACTGGTTCTCAGCCTGACCATTCTGGTCGGTGCGCTGACGATTCTGTTCAACGCGGTGGTCGACGTGCTGTATGCCGTCATCGACCCGAAAATCCGTTACTAAGCTGGAGTGGCCATAATGTTGACTAAGAAAAACAGCGAGGCGCTGGAAAACTTCAGTGAAAAACTGGAAGTTGAAGGCCGTAGCCTTTGGCAGGATGCGCGTCGCCGTTTTATCCATAACCGCGCGGCGATCACCAGCCTGTTCGTACTGACGGTGATTGCTTTGTTCGTGGCGTTTGCGCCGCTCCTGTCGCAGTTTAGCTACTTTGATACCGACTGGGGCATGATGTCGGCCGCACCCGATCTGGCGTCCGGGCACTACTTCGGTACTGACTCTTCGGGCCGTGATTTGCTGGTGCGCGTGGCTATCGGGGGGCGTATCTCCCTGATGGTCGGTATTTCTGCTGCGCTGGTTGCGGTAATCGTTGGGACGCTTTACGGCTGCCTGGCCGGTTATCTCGGCGGTAAAATCGACTCCGTCATGATGCGCCTGCTGGAGATCCTGAACTCCTTCCCGTTCATGTTCTTCGTGATTCTGCTGGTGACTTTCTTCGGGCAAAACATCCTGCTTATCTTCGTGGCTATCGGTATGGTGTCCTGGCTGGATATGGCGCGTATCGTGCGCGGCCAGACCCTGAGCCTGAAACGCAAAGAGTTTATCGAAGCGGCTCACGTGGGCGGTGTTTCTACGATTAACATCGTTCTGCGTCACATCGTGCCGAACGTACTGGGCGTGGTGGTGGTTTACGCCTCGCTGCTGGTACCAAGTATGATCCTGTTCGAATCTTTCCTGAGCTTCCTGGGCCTCGGCACGCAGGAGCCTTTGAGCAGCTGGGGCGCATTGCTGAGTGATGGTGCGAACTCCATGGAGGTATCACCGTGGCTGCTGCTGTTCCCGGCAGGCTTCCTGGTGATTACGCTGTTCTGTTTTAACTTTATCGGCGATGGCCTGCGTGATGCCCTCGACCCGAAAGATCGTTAAGGAGTTGCTCCATGAGTACGATTGAAACCTCTCCGGTGGCCGCTCCACTGAACAAATCTGAGGCATTGCTTGACGTTAAAGATCTGCGCGTGACCTTTGGCACGCCAGACGGTGACGTCACGGCGGTAAACGACCTCAACTTTAGCCTGCGTGCGGGTGAAACCCTCGGTATCGTGGGTGAGTCCGGCTCCGGCAAGTCGCAGACTGCCTTTGCTCTGATGGGCCTGCTGGCGGCCAACGGTCGCATTGGCGGCTCCGCTAAATTCAATGGCAAAGAGATCCTGAACCTGCCGGAATCGCAGCTTAACCGCCTGCGTGCCGAGCAAATCTCGATGATTTTCCAGGATCCAATGACCTCGCTGAACCCGTACATGCGCGTGGGCGAACAGCTGATGGAAGTGCTGATGCTGCACAAGAAACTCGGTAAAGCGGAAGCGTTTGAAGAGTCTGTGCGGATGCTGGATGCGGTAAAAATGCCGGAAGCGCGTAAGCGTATGCGCATGTTCCCGCATGAATTCTCCGGCGGGATGCGTCAGCGCGTGATGATTGCGATGGCGCTGCTGTGCCGGCCAAAATTGCTGATTGCTGACGAACCTACCACGGCGCTGGACGTTACCGTTCAGGCGCAGATCATGACGCTGCTGAACGAGCTGAAGCGCGAGTTCAACACGGCGATCATCATGATCACCCACGACCTGGGCGTGGTGGCCGGTATCTGCGACAAAGTGCTGGTGATGTATGCCGGGCGTACAATGGAATACGGCAACGCGCGTGACGTGTTCTACAAGCCGGTTCACCCTTACTCCATTGGCCTGCTGAACGCGGTGCCGCGCCTGGATGCGGAAGGTGAGGCTCTGCTCACCATCCCGGGTAACCCACCGAACCTGCTGCGTTTGCCGCAGGGATGTCCGTTCCAGCCTCGCTGCCAGTTTGCGATGGAAGCGTGTAATAGTGCTCCGCCACTGGAGCAGTTTGGTGATGGCCGCCTGCGTGCCTGCTTTAGACCGGTGGAGGAATTAGCATGAGCACCGTTGCGGAAGAGAGAAAAGTTCTGTTAGAAATCGCTGACCTGAAGGTGCACTTTGACATCAAAGACGGTAAGCAATGGTTCTGGCAGCCTTCAAAAACGCTGAAAGCCGTTGATGGCGTTACGCTTCGCCTGTACGAAGGGGAGACCCTCGGCGTGGTGGGCGAGTCCGGCTGTGGCAAGTCGACGTTTGCCCGCGCCATCATTGGCCTGGTGAAAGCGACCGAGGGGCGCGTGGCCTGGCTTGGCAAAGATCTTCTGGGCATGAAGCCGGAAGAGTGGCGCAACGTGCGCAGCGACATTCAGATGATTTTCCAGGATCCTCTGGCCTCGCTGAACCCGCGCATGAACATCGGCGACATTATTGCCGAGCCGCTGCTGACCTATCATCCAAAAATGCCTAAGCAGGAAGTTCGCGACCGCGTGAAGGCGATGATGATGAAAGTGGGTCTGCTGCCAAACCTGGTTAACCGCTACCCGCATGAGTTTTCCGGCGGCCAGTGTCAGCGTATCGGTATTGCGCGGGCGCTGATCCTGGAGCCTAAACTCATTATCTGTGATGAGCCGGTCTCCGCACTGGACGTTTCTATCCAGGCACAGGTGGTTAACCTGCTGCAGAAGCTGCAGCGTGAAATGGGGCTGTCGCTTATCTTCATCGCCCACGATCTCGCGGTGGTAAAGCACATCTCCGATCGTGTTCTGGTCATGTACCTGGGCCATGCGGTAGAACTCGGCACCTATGACGAGGTTTATCACAACCCGCTGCATCCTTACACCAAAGCGCTGATGTCAGCGGTACCAATTCCCGATCCGGATCTGGAAAAAAATAAAACCATCCAGCTGCTGGAAGGGGAGCTACCGTCGCCAATTAACCCGCCGTCAGGCTGCGTGTTCCGCACCCGCTGCCCGATTGCAGGCCCGGAATGCGCCAAAACGCGTCCGGTACTGGAAGGCAGTTTCCGCCATGCGGTTTCCTGTCTGAAGGTCGACCCGCTATAATCTCGCCAGGGGCCAGCACCGAGCTGGCCCTTTCTTTATGCGAGGATTGCTGTGTCAGGGAACATCTCTTCACTTCGAGCGCTGCTTTACCGCTTTCTGTTTGATCAAAATACCCGTTCCGGGCGCCGGTTTGAGGCGTTTTGCGGCCTGCTGGCGTTGCTCAGCGTTGCCGTTGTATTTACCGAATCAAGCGTAGGGAACGACCCGAGGCTCACGTTCGGCGAATGGCAGCTCTTTATCTGGCTGGAAATCATCTTCACGCTGCTGTTCACCTGCGAATACCTGCTGCGAGTGTTGACCTGGCCTAAACCTGTCCGCTATGTGTTCAGCTTCTGGGGCATTATTGACCTGGCGACCATGCTGCCGCTGTATGTGCTGTGGCTGTGGCCCGAATTTGCTATTCACTACTATTTTGCCTGGCGAGCCATGCGAGCCATTCGCGTGCTGCGCATACTGAAGCTTCTGCGCTATATGCCGGCGCTCAAAAGCCTGTGGCGCAGCCTGCTTAACGCCAGCAACCAGCTGATCCTGTTCTACTCGTTTATTGCCATTGTGATGGTCGCGGCGGGCGCGCTGATGTACGGCATAGAAGGGAAGGCTAACGGCTTTACCAGCCTGGGCGTCGCGGTCTACTGGGCGGTAGTCACGGTGACAACCGTCGGCTACGGCGATATTGTGCCGCATACCGCGCTGGGCCGCTTCGTTGCCTCGCTGCTGATTTTGATTGGTTATTCGGTGATAGCTATCCCTACCGGGATTTTAACGGCTCAAATGTCACAGGATATGCAAAGAAGAAGATCGGCGAGGGAGTGTGTGCGATGCCATCAGCAGGATCATGCCGCTAACGCGCACTACTGCAAAACGTGTGGGGAGCATTTACCGCCGAACGAGAAATAATAACGCGGCCAGAAGGCCGCGTGAGGCTGCTGATAAAGTTCATTGCTCTAAAAAAGTCCGAGCCCAGGTCTAACAAAAACAATGAATAATGTTCTCTGGTTTGCCCCAAACAGTCGAAAACCACGTTTTTCGGCTGTTTGTCATCAATCTGACGCGGCCAGAAGGCCGCGTCAGATTATTGCTTCAGTATCACTCACGCCACAGGATGTGGCAAAGCTTGTGGTCTTTCTCGCGGCACAGCAGCACGCGAGCGAAGATATCGTTTAGCTCGCCGCCGTCGGTGTCGGCCAGCCCGATAACCACTTCTGCGAAGAAGTCCGGGTTCAGGTCGAAGTCGACGTGCTCCTGCCAGTCTTCGGCAGGATCAAACAGCTCAGCACCGCCGCGCTCCTCGAACTGCAGATTGAAAAGAATAATGTCGGCAGGGTCGAGGTTATCGCCCGCGAGTTCGAGAAATATGTCGTACGCCTGCTCTAAAGTCTCGTCTTCGGTCAGGCGGTTATTCAGATCCATTTCCATCTCTACATCCACTTATCGAGTGCTGATGCGCCACGTTTTACAGCAACGGACTAAAGAAGTAAAACAGTCGCTCGGTCATACGCTGCCACAGCGGGCGTTTTAGCCATAAATGCGCGTCCAACAGCCGTGAACGGGAAATATAGTCGTCCTGCACTGCCGCTAAATCACCGGCAAAACCTTCATCATCGATGACCAGCGTAATCTCAAAGTTGAGCCACAGGCTGCGCATATCCAGGTTCACGGTGCCCACCAGGCTTAGCTGGCCGTCAACCAGCACGCTCTTGGTGTGCAGCAGGCCACCTTCAAACTGATAAATCTTCACACCTGCGGCAAGCAGTTCGGTAAAGAAGGCGCGGCTTGCCCAGCCAACCAGTAGAGAATCGTTTTTACGCGGGACAATAATGCTGACGTCCACGCCTCGCTGAGCCGCGGTGCAAATCGCATGCAGCAAATCATCACTCGGCACGAAGTAAGGGGTAGTCATTATCAGGTATTCGCGCGCCG
This sequence comes from Cedecea sp. P7760, assembly GCF_013386425.1. Taxonomy (NCBI): domain Bacteria; kingdom Pseudomonadati; phylum Pseudomonadota; class Gammaproteobacteria; order Enterobacterales; family Enterobacteriaceae; genus Cedecea; species Cedecea sp. P7760. Next base: position 60,520 of record NZ_JACARU010000072.1, read on the forward strand.
CGTAGACGGACGTAAGCAACGCCTGATGAATCAAATCCTCCGGGAAGCCAGGGCCAGAGGCAATGGTGTGGATCGTATGACCGCTCGCTTCTTCAAACGGCATGATGTTTTCATCCGGCGGCGGAGGAAGAATGCGTTTGCCGGTCTCTATCTCCCAGTCGCAGGAGTAAACGATGCCCATTGCGGTGGCGACCGGGCCTTCCATACGCGCCATCAGGTCGACCCACTGGCCCACGTTGGCATCCTGCTTGAAGAAACGAGGATCCACCATGTTCATGCTGCCGGTATAGGCAATGTAGTTATCGATCATCACCATTTTGCGGTGCTGGCGCAGGTCCATACGGCGCAGGAAAACACGCATCAGGTTAACTTTTAGCGCCTCGACAACTTCGATGCCCGCGTTGCGCATCATGTTCGCCCACGGGCTACGGAAGAAGGCCACGCTGCCGGCGGAGTCCAGCATCAGCCGGCAGTGAATACCACGACGAGCTGCGGCCATCAGCGACTCTGCTACCTGGTCGGCCATGCCGCCAGGCTGCCAGATATAGAACACCATCTCGATGTTGTGGCGCGCTAGCTGAATATCGCGGATCAGCGCCTGCATGGTGTCATCTGAGCTTGTCAGCAGCTGTAGCTGATTGCCCTTCACGCCGGCGATACCCTGGCGGCGCTCACAGAGCTGGAACAGCGAGCTGGCTACCTCGCTGGTTTCTGAGGCGAAGATATGCTTGCAGTTCTTCAGGTCCTTTAGCCATTTGGCGGTTGAAGGCCACATAGCGCGGGCGCGCTCTGCACGGCGTTTGCCCAGGTGCAGTTCCCCCACCGAAAGATAGGCAATAATCCCGACCAGCGGCAGAATATAGATGATAAGCAGCCAGGCCATTGCCGAAGGTACGGCCCGGCGTTTCATCAATATTCGTAGCGTAACGCCAGCGATAAGCAGCCAGTAGCCGAGAATAACCAGCCAGCTCACCACGGTATAGAAGGTTGTCATGCCTTAAAAATCCTTTTGAAACCGAAGAGTTGAGAGTGTACGCAGAACTTTCATTGCTTAACACTAAAAGTATACGCAAAACGGATGGTTTGCCCGGCAGAAGGTTCTATAATGGCGCGTCTTTTTTGGAAAATTGAGTCATAGAAATGAGGCGTAGCAGAACGGAAGTCGGGCGTTGGCGGATGCAGCGTCAAACGCAAAAACGCAGGGCGCGTTGGCTGGAAAGTCAGTCACGGCGCAATATGCGCATTCATGCCATTCGCAAGTGCCTGGTGAACCAGCAGCGTAATTCATTGCTGTTTGCCATCCACGATCGCTGGGCATAAGCATCGGGCACCGCGTGCGGTGCCCATCAAAAAATCCTTCTCTCCATTAGCGTAAACCAGGAAATAAGCCTTCCTTTTGGCCGGAAATTACCATTCCAAACGGCGGAAGTTTGTTTTTAAAATGATCGGGATCATCATCCGGGCAAAAATTAACGTCATAATCCTCGCGATTTTTCTTATATCTCCAGGATGTCTGAATAAGTGATTAGTGATTTAATTAAAAAGGATTTCTCTTACTCCAGGAGAATTAACTTTCTGTTTGTTATTATTGTTGCCGTGCTAATTGTTTTTAGCTCAATAATCTCCTATGTAAGTTATAATCACCAGAAAACCACATTAAATGAAGAGAACGAGGGTTTTGTACACAATATTGCAACGTTCTACCTGGAGCAGCAGCTAAAAACCTTAGAGAATGCGCTATGGCAAAACTCTATTATGCTGAATAACAATTACGTTGAGGCACTGGTCAAGTCTGAAGACGAAGAACTGGAGAAAAAACTCACGACGTCAATCTCAATGCTGCCTGTCGTTTCAGGGTATATTATTGCTACGCGCGATGGCCGTTATAACAGTATCCCCAAATCTTACGTCGACAGTAATTATATTCTAGCGGGGCGAGACTGGTACGAACGCCTTAGTGCGAAAAACTCATTTGTTAACTACTCCCAAATTTATGCTAATGCGATAGATAAATCGCCGGTGGTGACGATTGCCAAACTGCTGCATGACGATAAAGGCGAGCGCTATGGCGTGTTTGCTATGGATCTGAATCTGATCAATATGAGCTACGTGCTGCGCCAGCTTGAGAGCCCGAGTGAAGGGCACTTCTCGATTGTCGATCGCCAGGGGCGAGCCATCCTGGATGCAGACAGCGATGCAATAGGCACCCCGACTGTCCCGCAGGCAGCCATTGAGCGAATGACCAACGGACTTGGTTCATTTCACGACAACGTCACCAGCAAGCGTTATTACTATTATTCTTTCTCTAACCCCGACTGGTTTGTCGTCTTTACCGTTAAGGATAAAGTAATAGATGAGCACACCTTCTACTATGTCTGGGTTATTTGGGTGGCATTCGCCTTCTGCCTGACCATTTATTCATTGTTGTGGGTCTTTATGCGCCATTCCATCAAATCGATGATCGTGGATATCGTTTCGATGATGCGCTTTGGTCGGCTTGAGTTAAAGAATGATGTAGATAAGCAAATTTTAAATGAGATTAATGAAAGCAGTCAGCAAATTAAAAGTGCAAAAAGTGCTTCACTAACGGATGGTCTCACCGGCCTGCTTAATCGTCGAAGCTTTGATAATGATATTAATTATTTATTAACCCGTAAAGCTCCCTTTAGCCTCGGAATTATCGATATTGATAACTTCAAAAAAATAAACGACGGATACGGTCATCTTGTTGGCGACACGGTTTTGAAAGTTATCGCTGATATGGGCATGGGGCTGCTGGACGATTACGCGAAGCTTTATCGTTACGGCGGGGGAGAAATTGCCTTTATTTACTTCTCCGGTAATCAGGTTAAAGCCATGG
>NZ_JACARU010000073.1:0-7061 GCF_013386425.1 Cedecea sp. P7760
TAAGTTGGCACCATTACCAGCGAAGCGGGTGAATACTGGAAACGCTGTTTTTAAAAATATGAGAGGCGTTAACAAAAACAAATCACCAAGAATAAAAACATTAAAATTCAATGCAATGGAAGAGAAAAAGAAAAAATAATGACTATACAATCAATTCTGAAAGTACAACTTTAGGCTTAAATCTAAATAGATAAAAAATCACATAGAAACATTTTAATAGCCACAGAAACATTTAGTTACATAGTTAACACTTGCTTTAAAATGTCTAATCGCTAAATTGAAAACAGATAGTAAGTCTTTAGTTAAAAATCCCTTTGCGACCGAAAACCATTATTTCGGCGATCAAAAATATTTAACATATAGCACTGTCGCGAATCTCGATATCTCAGGGAGAATTAATTTCCATTAATTCAAACGGTAGCGACAAAAACCAGGTGGAGTTTCATCATGTATAATGAAGTCCATGCCCTACAGGGCCCTACGTTATTGTTAATTACGAAACCCTCTCTCCAGGCTTCAGCTTTATTACAACATCTACGCGCCTCGTTAGAAATAAATGGGCGGGTTCACAATATTCAACGTCCACTGGATGACTTCGCCAGTAATGTTCTGATTTTATTTGATATGGCGGAAACGGATAAGAAGATCATCCTGTTTTGGCAGGAAAAATTAAGCCGTAAAAACAGTCAGATAAAATTACTGCTGCTCAACACGCCGGAAGAATATCCTTTCAGAGAGATCGAGAACTGGCCGCATATCAACGGCGTATTTTATTTTGCGACCGAAGAGCCCAAAGTCGTTGAGGGGCTGCGTGGGGTCCTGGAAGGAGAGTGCTACTTCTCGCAGAAGCTGGCCAGCTATCTCATCAGCCATTCCGGAAATTATCGTTTTAATAGCACCGAATCCTCACGCTTAACGCAGCGCGAAAAGGAAATCCTGAACAAGCTGCGCGTGGGCTCCTCGAACGTTGAAATCGCCCGCTCGCTGTTTATCAGTGAGAACACGGTCAAAACGCACCTGTATAACCTGTTCAGAAAAATAGCCGTCAAAAACCGCACCCAGGCGGTTTCCTGGGCAAACGATAACCTTCGGCGATAAACACCATGAAACGCTCAGCCATTTTTTTCCTGGCGGCCTGCTGGTGCGCGATGAACAGCGTTCACGCCGAAGAAGTCGAGATCCCCGGGCTGCTGACGGACCATACCGTCACTTCGGTAGGCCACAGTTTCTACCGCGCCTTCAGCGATAAATGGGAAAGCAGCTATACCGGCAATTTAACCATCAACGAGCGCCCCAGCGCCCGCTGGGGGAGCTGGATAACCATTACCGCCGGCCAGGACGTTGTTTATCAGGCTTTTCTTTACCCCACAAAACGCGACTTCGACAAAAACGTTGAGGTGGCACTGGTCCATACCGATGAGGCGCTTAAACGCAGGCTGATTGATAAGCAATTATTGAGCACCAGCGATTTAACCCATGACGAATTCTAGGAGACGATGATGCGTATCTCTCATGCCGTTCTGCCCTTGCTGCTCTTTACGCCGCTGGCCTGGGGCGGAAATATGGTTTTCCAGTTTGTTAACCCTAACTTCGGCGGCAACCCCAATAACGGTGCCTATTTGTTAAATTCGGCCCAGGCACAAAACTCTTACAAAGATCCCAGCTACAGCAGCGATCTTGGAATTCAAATGCCCAGCGCGCTGGATAATTTCACCCAGGCGCTGCAGTCACAGGTGCTGGGCGGCCTGTTAACCAATATCAATACCGGGAAGCCGGGGCGCATGGTCACCAATGATTTCATCGTCGATATCGCCAATACCGACGGTCAACTTCAGCTCAACGTAACCGACCGTAAAACCGGCAAAACCTCGACGATTCAGGTCTCCGGCCTGCAGGCGAATTCCACGAATTTTTAGTGGCTTAAAATCATAAAACCTCTTCAAGGATAAACATTATGCAGCGCTTACTTCTGATTGTGGCGGTGTGTTTATTAAGTGGTTGTTTAACGGCTCCGCCAAAAGAGGCCGCTAAACCGACGTTACTGCCCCGCGCACAAAGCTATCTCGACCTGACGCATCTGCCAGAGGCAAAAGGAAAGCTTTATGTTTCGGTCTATAACATTCAGGACGAAACGGGCCAGTTCAAGCCCTACCCCGCCAGTAACTTTTCTACCGCCGTGCCGCAAAGCGCAACGTCTATGCTGGTCACCGCGCTGAAGGATTCCCGCTGGTTCATTCCGCTTGAACGTCAGGGGCTGCAAAACCTGCTTAACGAACGCAAAATTATCCGCGCCGCGCAGGAAAACGGCACAGTGGCGGATAATAATCGAGCCCCGCTGCACTCGCTGATGGCGGCAAATGTGATGATTGAAGGGTCGATTATTGGCTACGAAAGCAACGTGAAGTCCGGCGGGGCGGGCGCACGTTACTTTGGCATTGGCGCGGACACGCAGTATCAGCTTGACCAGATAGCCGTTAACCTGAGGGTTGTCGACGTCAGCACCGGGGAAGTCATGTCGTCGGTCAACACCAGCAAAACGATTCTCTCGTACGAAGTGCAGGCTGGGGTCTTCCGGTTTATTGATTACCAGCGCCTGCTGGAAGGTGAAATAGGCTATACCAGCAACGAGCCGGTGATGCTGTGCCTGATGTCCGCCATTGAAACCGGCGTTATCTATCTGATTAACGATGGCATCGACCGTGGGCTGTGGGACCTGCAAAACCCTGCCGATGTTAACAACCCGGTGCTGGTGAAGTATAAAGAGCTCTCTACGCCGCCGGCCTCCTGATGACCGTTTCTCGCGAATAAAAAAACCAGCTTTCGCTGGTTTTTTATTCGCTCAGCAATGAGCCTGCTTTCGGTTTGGGCTTCTCTCGTCTTGCCGCCAGCCACAGCCCACTGTTTTTCATTGCAAAGCCGAAGACCAGCCCCAGCAGCAGCGAAGGCACCACGATATGCCACTCCCCCTGATTCGCAAAGGTTGCGCAGGCGCCGATAAAAGTGCCGGGGACAAACGACAGTAAAATATGGCGAGCCTGAATACACATCAGGAATGCCACCACGCCGGTCATGATATAGCCGAGGATTTCAGCATGCGGCGCCAGCGCGCTGCCGTGAATAATCACCAGCGCCCAAAGCACGCCGCTGCACAGGGTACACAGAGAAATAAAAAGCCCCTTCATACCGCCCTGCGGACAGGCAAAATAGGCGGTACAGCCGAGGAAACCGGCCCAGCCCAACAGGCCGAGACTCACCGCAACCCAGCCCCAGAGGCCAGAGAGAATACCGGTGGTGATTGCAAGTGGAATAAGTGTCTTCATGGCGCCGTATCATAGCAGAGGCTTAGCCTCTCACTACGATCTGGCGCACATTTTTTGTAAATCAAAAATCAGCGTTGCAGTTTAATTGTGACTCAGATCACAATTATTCCTCTTCTGATTCCTGCAGCTCATCGCGCATGGCCTGCAGCGCTTCACGGCTGATCGCCGCCAGCGTGCGGTAGAACGGCGTGGTGGCATGGGCTTCAACTTTGCCGAGGAACGTCCCGCACCACGGCATCAGGTACTCATCAAACAGCGTCACCTGCGCCTCAAACTCATCCTCCTGGGACTGATCCTCAAGCCAGGAAGCCGCCAGCAGCAGCGTCCCGAAATGGTCAGCAGGTGACTCGCCCAGCGGCATTCCACGCTGTTTCAGGAACTGACGCACTTCCCCTTCGTCACTGCCCTCTTCCCAGGCCGAGCGGAAAGGCGGCACGCTGCACTTTTCACCCACGAACAGCGCGTTAAAGTCCGCCGCCAGCAGCTGCGGGTCGCAGTTGTGCTGCAAACGCCCCAGCAGCTCATCCTGCTCCAGTGGCCAGCTTGCCGCCAGCTTCCCTTCACGGATCAGCGTAAACAAAGGCACCAGCAGAGGATCCTGCGGCTGGCGATAAAATAGCGATCCGAGTACGCGGCAAATAATTGAAAACTCATTCATGACTGGCTCTATCCATTACGGGTGTTAATTACAGTGTGGCAAATTCGGCAATTGGCGCCATGCCCCGAGCTTCAAGGAAGCCCAGCAGGCGCTGCGGAGAAACGTTCAGGATCCGCTCTTCCGGGAAATTGATTTCATCGAGGATTTTGCGGCACTCGCTAAAATCACCCAGCGTAAAGGCGGTGTGGGAGTCCGACCCTAAGGCCAGCCAGCCGCCAGCATCACGCACGGCTTCAGCAATGGCGCGGCAGTTTGGGCCGCTGCCGATGCGAGAGTGGGTAAACGAAGAGTTGTTCAACTCAAGGGCGACGTTATATTTCGCCGCCGCCGCCGCAACGGCCGGGATATCAATTTCGAATTTAGGGTTACCCGGATGGCTGATGATATGCACGTCACCGTTCGCCATCGTCGCGATCATCGCTTCGGTATGGGTAGCTTTATCTTTTGGCGGGAAGACCGGCTCGTGGAAGCCGGCAATGATCAAATCCAGCGCATCGAGCATTGGCCCAGTGCAGTCAATTTCGCCTGCGGTGTTTTTAATATTCGATTCAATACCGCGCAAAATGCCGACGCCGTCGACCAGCCGTGGCCAGATACGCATATTAATAAAGTGCCAGTAATGCGGCGCATCCGCCATGTCCGGGCCGTGATCGGTAATGGCAAACAGCCTGATGCCCTTGCTCTTCGCAACGGCAATATAATCATGGAGGGTACTGTAGGCGTGGGTGCTGGCAACGGTATGCATATGCAGGTCAACGGGATACATGGCTTTCTCCTTTTCTATTTTAGCTAAGGATACCAGCAATCCATGACAATTTTTAGCCTGCCTGCAAGAACAGCTAGCCCGGCAAAAGCCGGGCTTCCTGCTTAATAGCCGTGCTGAAGAGAGACTTCACCGGAGACAGATTCCCCGTTTTCTAGCTGGGTAATGGTCTTTGCGATATAGGCAATGGCCTCGTCAGGACGAGTGACTGCGGCCACGTGCGGCGTAATTGCCACGCCAGGATGCGCCCAAAGCGGGCTGTTCTCCGGCAGCGGCTCTTTAGAGAAGACGTCCAGCATCGCGCCTTTAAGCTGCCCGGAATCTAACGCCGCCAGCAGATCGGCTTCAACCAGGTGCACGCCGCGCGCAAGATTTATCACGTAAGCTTCTTTAGCCAGCTGGCCCAAAAGCTCACGGTTGATAATGCCGACGGTTTGCGGCGTATTCGGCAGCAGGTTTATCAGCACTCGGGTGCCGTGCAGAAAATCAGGTAGCGCTTCGCCACCGGCAAAACTCTGTACGCCTGGAAGATCTTTTTTGCTGCGGCTCCAGCAGCGAACCGGGAAGCCCCAGGCCACGAGGCTTTCAGCCACTTTACCGCCAAGCACGCCCGCGCCGAGGATCCCAATGGTGAAATCCTCACGCCGATAATCTTCCAGCGGCTGCCATTGCCCCTGCTGCTTTTGTCGCTGGTAGTCGTCAAAACGACGGAACCAGTGCAGCACCTGGCTAACAGCGTACTCCTGCATCTGCAGCCCCATGCCCGTATCCTCCAGGCGGAACAGCGGCACGCCGTCCGGCAGCATGTCCGGGTGAGCCTGAAGTTTACTGAGAATAGCGTCAACGCCGGCCCCCAGCGCGAAAACGCCCTTGAGCCCTTTACGGCCGCTAAGCATTTCCACCGGCGGGTGCCATACCAGTGCGTAATCGGCGGGCTGCTGGTCCCCCTGCTTCCACTGGCGGACTCGCGCCTGCGGCAGGGCTTGCTGAAGGCGATTCAGCCAATACTCTGTGTCAAAAGTGGGGTGATGAAAAATAATGTCCATACTGCCTCCTTTTTTTCTTAGGCTTACGCGAATCGGGATGTCATGCAAGCCCTGATGCAATAAAAAGCAGCATCTTGTGATGGTTTAAGAGTCAAGTTGGATGAAGTTTGGCTAAACGCACCAAAAACATGAAATTAGCATTGACGGCGAAGGCCATTTTCCCTAAATTAGCGCCCGTTCCAGCAGCGCTGGGGCGACAATACGGTGAGGTGTCCGAGTGGCTGAAGGAGCACGCCTGGAAAGTGTGTATACGGCAACGTATCGAGGGTTCGAACCCCTCTCTCACCGCCACATTTAAAGAAGAGCTCGCATGCAAATGCGGGCTTTTTTTTCGCATATTGCTCACGACAGAGAGTGGGTGAGAATCCTCGACAGGGTTCGACAACCTGCTTTAGCAGGTTGGACAGCGGCATCACTTGTGATAACGCTGCCCCGAAGGGGTGAGCTTGCGAATCCATCCCTCCCTCACCGCCATATTTTATGAGAGAGCCTGAACTCACGTTCAGGCTTTTTTATTGCCCGTAACCCGACGAGGGACGGATGAGAATCCTCGACAGGGTTCGACCAAACGGCAGGACAGCCGTTTGGTACCGCCTCCGGCGACCCGCAGGGCGAGCGCCATGGACGGCGCGAGTAAGCCCCTCTCTCACCGCCACATTTTATGAGAGAGCCTGAACTCACGTTCAGGCTTTTTTATTGCCCATAACCCGACGAGGGACGGATGAGAACCCTCGACAGGGTTCGACCAAACGGCAGGCTAGCGGGATAATTTTCCTCCTCCCGCCCGGAAGGATTTGCCCGGCGGGAGCTTTTTTCGGATGAATTTGCCTTAAAACCGCCCTAACCGCTCAGACCTTAACCGAACGTGGCATAATCCATAAATTAGGCTTGACCGAAGAGGGCTGACTCCCTATAGTAGCGCCCCGTTGCCCACCTAAGGTGAGCAGCAAGACAATACGGTGAGGTGTCCGAGTGGCTGAAGGAGCACGCCTGGAAAGTGTGTATACGGCAACGTATCGAGGGTTCGAACCCCTCTCTCACCGCCACATTTAAAGAAGAGCTCGCATGCAAATGCGGGCTTTTTTTTCGCATATTACTCACGGCAGAGAGTGGGTGAGAATCCTCGACAGGGTTCGACCAAACGGCAGGACAGCCGTTTGGTACCGCCTCCGGCGACCCGCAGGGCGAGCGCCATGGACGGCGCGAGTAAGCCCCTCTCTCACCGCCACATTTAAAGAAGAGCTCGCATGCAAATTGGACTGCACCCCAAAAGT
>NZ_JACARU010000074.1:0-81228 GCF_013386425.1 Cedecea sp. P7760
CTTAACAACAGCGCTATCAACGAATGCAGATTGTTTGCAATGTCTTTCAGGCGTTCGCTACTGGCGTCGTACTGGCGGGAAAACTCCGCGTTGAAAATGTCATTTGTATCGTGCATCACATCGCCTCTGATGGATTTTCGGTGGAAAACTGGGCAATAAACACCCAATAAACTCATGTAACTTACGATATTTATAAGTAATCTTAAATTATTTTCCTGATGACATTTTTGCTCGAAACGATATACAGGAAATAAATCTTCCAATAAAGGAAGTCTTACTTCCCGTAAATGAAACAAAACATGACATCAGGTAACAACAAGCATCTTTCGTTACGAAAAAAGTAAAGATCGATAAAGTTCCGAGGATCCCATTTCATTATATGTGAACAATGATATAATTGGCAGCGGACTTACTCTGCATTCAAATAAATAAAATAACGTGTCACCTGCCTTTTATCACTGGCCTCAGACACTCATTTTACGGGAAATAACCCCGTAGCTGAATACCGAGAAAATAATATGACGCAACACCAACTCCAGGACACCATCGCCCGCTACAGTCAGCAATTAAAAAAGCATCCCTGCTTTCGCGAGGCCATTCGACATCATTATGACTCCCTGCTGGTAACCTATAAAAAACAGCCGCTCTTTTATAAAACAATTCTGCAAAGCTCCCGCTTTCATGTGGTGCTGGCGCTGCTGTGCTTTCACTACGGCGATCGCAAGGCCGTGCTGGCGGATATCAAAGAGTTCTGCGTAAAAATGGAGCTAACCAGCCTCAACACGGTGAATTCTCTGGTCACGCTGCTGCGCATTACCGGCAGAATGTCGCTGGAAAAAAGTGAGGATGACCGCCGGGTGCTGCTGTATAACCCCAGCGTGAAAGGCCTCAATGAAACCCGCAGCTATATGCAGATTTCTATTCCTTCACTGAAAATGCTGCTGCCGGAGAGCGTGCTTTCTATTCACGCTCTTGACGATAACAACACCTTTGAAAATTTTTTTCGCCGCAGCGCCAACCTGTTATTTGATGAGGTCATATTGAGTAGACTGGTGCCTAATAGCGCGATGTTTGTCGATAAAGACGCCGGACATATTATTATCCTCAGAATATACCTGATGGCTGCACAGAGTGAAGATGGCAAATGGTGGCTACGTCCCAATTACAACAAAACGGCGAAAGATCTGTCAGTGTCGAGAATGCACCTGAGACGCATCGTTAATTGCGGTATCATGGCGGGATTATTTAGCGAAGATAGCGCAGGCGTATTAGAAATACACAACGGCTTTATGGAAATGGCTGAGTCCTACTTTGGCTTTTATTTCTCGTTTATTCTGTACGGGCTTAATATCGACCCAACCAACGTATAAAAATGCCGGCTTTCGCCGGCTTTTTTTTATCTTTCTCGCAGCGCTTCGCTGGCTTTATTCAACGGTTTCAACAGGTAATCGAGTACCGATTTACTGCCGGTTTTAATGTCCACGGTTGCAATCATGCCGGGGAAGATGGGGAACGATTTTCCCTCCCGGTTTTCCAGCTGGCTGGCATCGGTACGGATGTAGACCCGGTAGTAGTAAACGTCACGCTTCACCTCATCCTGCAGCGTATCCGGCGAAATGGTGGTCACCACCCCTTTCAGCCCGCCATAGATGGAATAGTCGTAGGCGGTAATTTTCACCAACGCCTTTTGCCCTGGGTGAATAAAGGCGACGTCGCGCGGCGAGATTTTTGCTTCAATCAGCATCTGGTCATCCAGCGGTACCAGCGTCATCAGCTTGCCGTTAGGAGGAATCACCCCGCCCACGGTGGTGACCTCAATGCCTTTCACAATCGCCCGCACCGGTGAGGTAAACTTCAGGCGCGTCAGCGAGTCTGTCCGCCCCCGCATCACCGAGCGCTGAGTTTCAATTTCCTCGTTGGTTTTTGCCAGTTCTTCACGAGCGCGCACGTAGTACTGGTTTTGCATTTCGGTGATTTTGTTTTCCAGCTCATTTTTTTGCCGCTGCAGGCGCAGAACTTCCACGCTGCTGGCGGCACCCTGTTTGACCAGCGGCTGGGTCATCGCCAGTTCGCGCTGCACCAGCGAGACGGCCTCACGCAGCCCGGCGACGCCTTTTTCAAGGCTGCTACGGCGTGATTCGTAGAGCGCCGTCTCCTGGCGCACCAGGTCGCTATCACCGGCCAGCATGTCGGGGAAGACCAGCGCCGTAGCGCCGACTTCGGCCTTCAGGCGTGCGGCGGTGGCCATCGCCGCGTGGAGGCGTGATTCACTTTCCTGCACGCCGGACTCGGTTTTCGTGCGGTCAAGCTGCGCCAGCACCTGGCCCCGCTCAACGATGTCCCCCTCATGAACGTCCAGCTTGTAGAGGATCCCGCCCTCGAGGGACTGAATAACCTGCTCCCGTGACGACGGCACAACTTTCCCCGAGCCGGTCGTAACCTCATCCAGGCTAAAGAAATTAGCCCAAAGCACAAAAACCAGCAGCATCAGCCCCAGCGCCCAGGCTACCAGGCTCGATCGCGGCAGCGCAGGCTCTTTCAGGCGGCTGTTATAGCGTGTGATGTCGTTCATCCCTGCACCTCCGGCGCGATGTCAGGCTTAAGCGTCGCCGTCCTACGCGGGGCGGCTTTATTCTCCATCCCGTGCAGCTGTAAAATTTTGTCTCGTGGGCCGTCCATGACAATGCGGCCGTTATCCAGCACGATGATTCGGTCTACCAGCTGCAGGATGGGCATCCGGTGCGTGGCGACCACCAGCGTGCGGTTGCCCAGCCACGGAGCCAGGTTAGCGATGAGCTGCTGTTCGCTGATTTCATCCAGCCAGGCCGTCGGCTCATCCAGCAGCAGGATCTGCGGTTGCAGGATGAGGGTTCGCGCCAGCAGCAGCGCCTGCCGCTGGCCGCCGGACAGGCCTGCGCCCCCTTCGGTAATCAAATAGTTGAGGCCATTTTTCTGCTTCTGAACAAAGCCCAGCGCGCCGCTAAGCGTCAGGGCGCGATGGATCTCTTCGTCACTTGCCAGCGGACGGCCCATGGTCAGGTTGTCGCGGATCGAGCCGAAGAATAAGCGAGCCTGCTGGCTGAGCAGGGTCATATCACGACGCAGATCGGCGGTGTCGAGCTGGCCGAGGCTGATATCATCCAGCAGGATCTGCCCGTGCTGCGGCGTTTGCATCCCCGCCAGCAGCTGTAAGAGCGTGCTTTTGCCGGAGCCGTTCCGTCCCAGCACCGCGATTTTCTCCCCGGCGGTGATGGTCAGCCGCGCAATGTCCAGGTCGTTAACCTTTTCTTCTTCGTCGTAGTAAAACGCCGCATAGTTAAACTGGTAGTTCCCCTGCAAATGCGCTTTATGCACTTTTTTGCCCTGCTCCGGATCGTCCAGCGGGCGCTGCATCAGGTCGTCCAGCCCTTTACGCGCCACCTTCGCCTGCTGCCAGCGCGATAGCACGCCGGATATCTGCGCCAGCGGAGCAATAGTGCGGGAAGCCAGAATGGAGGTACCAACCAGCGCCCCGGTGGTCATATCGCCGTTAATCACCAGGTAACACCCTACCAGCAGCACCACGGCGTAGACGATAGACTGAACTTCCTGGGTCCAGGTCATCAGCAGGCTGGTCAGCCAGCGCTGCTTCATGCCAACCCCGGCCGCCACGTCGTTGGTGTTATTCCACTGGTTCTGGAACCGCTGCTCGGCACGCAGCAGTTTGATGTCTTCGATGGACTGAACGGCCTCCACCAGCGTGGCGTTGCGGATGGCCGACTCACGCATGCCCTCGTTCGAGAGGTGCGCCAACGGACGCTGCACCAGCAGGCCGGGGATCAGCAGCAGAGGGATCGCCAGCAGCACCACAAACACCAGCGGGCCGCCAATCAGCCAGAGAATAAAGACAAACAGCAGGAAGAACGGAATGTCCGACACCGTGCCGATGGTGGTGGAGGTGATAAGCTCGCGAACCGACTCCAGCTCGCGAATCTGCGAGATAAACGAGCCGGTTGATTTAGGCCGTGCGCTGTTTTTAATGCGCAATGCCCTGGAGAAAACCCGGTCGGAAATGCGCAAATCGGCCCGCTTGCCGACCACGTCGGCTATGTGGACGCGCAGCATACGCATGGTAAATTCAAAGAGAATCGCCAGCATCACGCCGCCAAACAGTACCCACAGCGTGGGGACAGATTGTGAAGGCACCACCCGGTCATACACCTGCATGGAGAAGATCATCCCCGCCAGCGCCAGCACGTTAGCCGCCATCGCCACCAGCATGATGTCGCCGTAGCGTTTCCAGTCTTTCAGCGCCAGCGTCCAGAACCAGTTTTTTTGGTACGGCTTGACGTAGTCGTCCACTCGCGCGTCGGGGATAGAGTTCAGCGGGCGCAGCAAAAACAGGCCTTTCAGCCTCTGCGACAGCGCTTCACGGCTGACCACGGTTTCCAGGCCTCCGTCGCCGCTAAGCTGTATGCTGAGCTGCCAGTGCTTATCCATGTGGGTCAGCACCGCCATCTGGCCGTCATTAAGCTCCGCGACCAGCGGCAAACGCCAAGGATCGATAAGCGTGACATCCGCCGGGACGCTGCGCAGGGCTAATCCAAGCTGACGAGCCATATCTTCCAGCACCAGATGATGGGGACTTTGGCTTTCCTGGTTAACCACCACGCGCACGTGCTCTTCCGAGAAGTCCAGCCGATAGTGGCGCGCTACGGCCAGCATGGCCTGCAGCCAGGGTTCATAGCGGGTATGCGTTGAAGTCATCGTGTCTCACGTCCTGCGAAAGTGGCAAAAAGCGCCGGTGTTGCCCTTTCTGCGGCTTGTTTCATAAACATGTTTTATACCGGGTAATAAAGATAAGCGGCCAGAATGCCGCCGGACTTAAAGCCCGGCGGCACTAACGTTAAATAACCACCAGCTGGTGGTTCGCCAGCAGCGTGGCGAGGTCGGTCTGTACCCCGTTCAGCGTCACCACGGTGGTTGGGTCAAAGACGCCGCCCTTACCGTCGCGGTCAATCTGAATCTCGGTGCTGCTGCCGTTTTGTACCACTTTGATGTAGTCGCCGATGTTGCCTGCCCCGGCACCCAGCTGTGCGACACCATTGATGTAGTGTGCGGAAGCATCTCCGGCGTAACCGCTGCCCTGCAGCAGCTCGCGCAGGTCAATGCGGTCGCTGTCTGCGGTGCCTTCCCAGGTCCCGACGCTGAAGCCATTGACGACGTCATGGCCGTTACCGCCGGTGGCATCCGACCCGTTCAGCAGCTTGTAGAGCAGCGTATCGTGCCCGCCGCTGCCGATGTTGAAGGTGTCGTTACCGCCGCCGCCTTCGAAGGTGTTATTCCCGCTATTGCCGGTAATCACATCGTCATGGCTGGAGCCGACGATCCCTTCGATATTGCTAAAGGTGGCGGTATTAAACCCGGTGTTCTGCGCCCCGGTTTTACCCAAATCGACGGTGACGCCCACGCTCGAGTTACGGAAATCAACCACATCCATTCCACCCGTCGAGCTCCAGGTCTGGTGTTCGGAAGACGTTTCCCAGCCGCCGCCGCCGTTGTAGACATAAGTGCCCTGCTCGGCGATAAACGTATCGTTGTAGCCGGTGCCGGTGAGCGTGCCTCCGTGTACGCCGGTCGCGGCATCTGCCGTCAGGGCATAGCTTTCTCTGCCATCGCCAGCGGTGAGTCCATTCCAGGTCGTGTTGCTGGAGACGCCGTTGATCGCCCGCACCAGCTCGGCATGGTAGGTTTCATTCGGGTTGAGGCCGTAGAAGCTCACCAGCGCCGAAGCGTCGTTGATGCCGATCCCCGACTGGGCGTTAATCACCTGGCTTGCCACCAGTTCACCCGCCGCGTTATAGAGCTTCACCGTGTTGCCGAAGAACACGTTAATGCCCTGGCTGTCGACAATTTTCAGGTGAATCGCCGTGCCCGGTGCCACGGCGTTGGTGTTCCGCTCCAGCGTCACGCTGCCGTTTTGGCGGAAGATCAGCAGGTCCTGCGCGCCGTCCCAGTCGTAGTCGACCAGCGCCGCGCCGGAGACCTGGCTGGTGGTCGCCGAGCCGAACTTCGACGAGGTGAAGCTTGCCACGCCCTTCAGCCCGTCGTTGGTGTACATATACGACTGCCCGCTGTTGGCCAGCTTGATGATGTCCATCCGGCCGTCCATGTTCCAGTCCACCGCCACGCTGACCGTACCGTTGTACTTCTCGGTGCCAACCGCCGTGCCGGCTAGCAGATTGCCTTTGCCGTCGTTCGTCATCAGCAGGCCGCCGGTGCCTGCCCGTGACATCCCCATGTAGAGGTCCATGTAGCCGTCACCGTCGAAGTCAGCCCAGGTCATGCTCACCGAGTTGTTGGCGGCGGCAGAACCCGTTGCGCTGTACATGGTGTTGATGAAGTTCTGGCCCCAGGTAAAGGTGCCATCACCTTTGTTAAACATGGTGGACAGCGCATAGTAGTTGTTGCCGTTGGTGGTGTGCTGAGCAATATCCACCATGCCGTCGTTGTTCAAATCCACGCCTGAAGCTTCAATCAGGCTGTTGTAGTTGCCGACTTTAGCCCCGGAGACAAAGTTGATGTACGTTCCGGCGCCGGAGGTCCCTACCAGCTTGCCGGCGTTGTTATTCACAAAGGTGCTGGAGTCCGGCCCGCCAGCATCGCCCATCACAAAGTCAACGTAGCCGTCACCCTGGAAGTCAATGGCCACGACGGCGCCATACCACAACAGCGCGCCGACCGAGGCGCTGCTGCCGGGGCTGGTTGAGGTGTAGGTTCCATCCCCGTTGTTCATCAACTGGGCGATGTAGCTGTAGTTGGTGCTTTCCACCAGCATATCCGCGTGGCCGTCGCGGTTGATGTCCGCATAGGCACCGGTGGTGTAGCTCCCGTTCATCGTGAAGTTTCCGCTCACTTTGTAAGTGTTGCGGTCGCTCGAGGTGGCGAACTGCTGGTTGCTGGCAAACGTCCACATGCCGTTTTCGTCGAGCATAAAGCTGGCGGCAATGGCGTTGGTGGCGCTGGTAAAGGACCAGGCTGGCGACATCGACGCTTCTGCACCTACCACCACCGTGCCGTGCGTGACATCTACGCTGTTGCCGTTGCCCGCGCTGCTTTTCACCTGCGCCGTAACGTCATAGCTCTTTAACGAAAGCACATCGGCGTCCGGGATTTGCAGATACCAGGTGTTAGAAGAAGGATCGACCACCACCGCACCGCCGCGATCGGAGGTGTAGGTCTTGCCGTTCACCGTCACCACCACGAACTCGCCGTGCACCAGGCTTGCATCCACGCTGCCGGTGATAATTGGCGTGGTGTCAGTGGTGTTTAAACCGTCAACCAGCGCTTTGGTGGTCGGCACCGAGGTGTCGACCGTCAGGCTAAAGTCGTTAGATTCGGTGTAGTTCCCCGCTTTGTCCGTCACTCGCAGAACGTAATGATAGTTTCCGTCCAGCAGGCCGGAGTCCGCGAACGTCCAGTTGGTGCCGCCGGTGATGGTCACTTTGCCCACCAGCACGCCGTCGCGGAAGATCTGTGCGATTTCGCCGTCGGCCAGCGCCTGGTTCAGCGTGCCGTTTAGCACCGGCGAGGTGTCGTCGGTAGAATAGCTGCTGTCGAAATTACCGGTACGTTCGCCGTCGTTGTCGGTATAGCTGACGATGCTCCCCACGGTGTCCGGAGCCACGGTGTCAACGGTTACCAGCTGGTTTGCGGTTGATCCGACGTTTCCGGCCTGGTCGACAATGCGAACCTGGTAGACATAGTCGCCATCGGCCAGGGTGCGGCCATCAACGTAGTGCCAGGCGGTCCCGTTCACCACGGCATCGACCCAGGTTTTACCGCCGTCGAGGCTTACCTGTACGCGCTCATCGCTCGCCAGCGCATGGCCGAGCGTGCCGTTCAGCGTCAGCGTGGTATCCATGGTGATAAAGTCGCTGGCGCTCTGCCCGGTATCGTCAGAGATACCGTCAATGGTGATGCCATAGTTTGGCGCGACGGTATCCACCGTCACCGTCTGGCTGGTGGTTGCGCCCACGTTTCCGGCAAGGTCGACGACGCGAACCTGCCAGGTATGGTCGCCGTCCGCCAGCTGGCGTCCGTCGGTATAGCTCCAGCTGGTGCCGTTCACCGAGGTGGCATAAACCCAACTGACTCCGCCGTCGAAGCTAATCTGGACGAATTCATTGTTGCCGAGCGCCGTCCCCAGAGAACCGTTCAGCGTCAGCGTATTATCGTTGGTGATAAAATCGCTGTTGCTGAAGCCGCTGTCGGTGGTGATGCTGTCGACGGTCACGGTGATGGACGCGTCCGGCGGCGTGGTATCCACAGTGACGTTCTTAGAGGCGCTTTGCCCAACGTTACCGGCATCGTCAACCACGCGAACCAGGTACTGATAAGTGCCGTCGCTGAGGGTTCTGCCGTCGTTGAAGTACCAGGTTGTGCCAACCGTGACTACCGTCTGCCAGGTCTTCCCGCCGTCCAGGCTTATCTGCACGTATTCCCCCGCCAGCAGCGACGCGCCCAGCGAACCGTTCACCGTCAGCGAGGTATCGCTGGTGACAAAGTCGGTGCTGCTCAGCCCCGTATCGTTGCTGATGCTGTCAATCGAGACGGTTTTACTCGCGTCCGGTGCCACGGTATCTACCGTTACCAGCTGGCTGGTGGTTGCACCGACATTGCCCGCCTCGTCGACAACGCGCAGCTGATAGAGATAATCACCGTCTGCCAGCGTACGCTTATCAATGTAGCTCCACGTGGTACCGCTAATACTCACGTCAATCCAGGTTTTCCCACCGTCAATGCTGATTTGGGCGTGTTCGCCCGCCGCCAGCGGAGCGCCGAGCTTGCCGCTGAGGGTCAGGGTATTGTCGTTGGTAATAAAGTCGTGCGCGTCCAGACCTGTATCCTGGCTAATAGCTTCGACAGTAATGGTCTTACTGGCGTCCGGCGCCACGGTATCGATGGTCACATTCTGCGTTGCCGTCGAGCCAACGTTGCCCGCATTGTCGATGACGCGCACGTTATAGGTCACGATGCCGTCCGGCAGAGTGCGCCCGTCGGCATAGCTCCATGATTTGCCGTTAACCACCAGATCAATCCAGCTTGCCCCACCGTCAAAGCTAATTTGCGCCTTCTCATTGTTACCCAGCGCCCCGCTCAGGGAACCTTTTACGACGACCTTGTTGTCGGCGGTAATAAAGTCGCTGGCGCTCAGCCCGGTATCGTTTTGCAGCGAGTCAATGGTGATGGTCATCTGCGGTGGCGTGGTATCCACCGTGATGGTACGGTCGGCCCCCGCACTGTTGCCGATGCTGTTGCTGACGCTGGCGTGAATAACGTATGCGTCGCCGTCCGCCAGGGCGGATACCGCGCTGCTGCCAAGGGTGTAGCTCCAGGTCCCGTCGCCGTTCACCGTCGTGGTGTATTTCTGCCCGTTCAGCGTAATGGTCACGGTTTGCCCCGCAGGAGCATTGGTGACTCCGCTCAGCACCAGCGGTGTGCCGTGCTCCGCCGCGCTGACGATATCGTCCCCGGCAAAGGTGTTAATGCTGATGGTAGGCACTTCACCGCTCAGGGTGACCTGCTTGTCCGCGCTGCTGCCGTTGCCCGCTTTATCGCTGACGCTCGCAGAGATTTGATAGCTGCCGTCCGCCGCGCCCAGGAAATCCTGAGCAGGCACGGTCACAGACCAGGTCCCGGTATCGCTAACCACCGCCTTGTAAGCGTGATTATTGAAGGTCACGGTAATCGTCTGCCCAGGCTGGGCGCTGGTCGTCCCGCTGATAACCTGGCCTGCCTGCTGCTCGGCGCTGTTGATGATGTCGTCCCCGGCCACCTTGTCGAAGGTGATGGTCGGCGCGGTCGTGTCCACCGTCAAAGTACGGTCCGCGCTGCCCGGGTTCCCGGCTTTGTCACTCACTGCGGCATGAACGGAGAAGTCGCCGTCAGCGAGCTTTGCCAAATCTTCAGCGGCCACGGTGAGGCTCCAGGAGCCATCTGCCTGAACCGTGGCTTCATAGCTTTCGCTGCCCAGCTTAACGGTGACTTTTTGCCCGGCTTCTGCGCTGCTGGTGCCGCGAATCGTTAACGGCTGCTGCTGTTCGGCCGCGTTGATCACGTTGTCGCCGGAGATGTCGGCAATGGTGACTATCGGCGCAGCTGTGTCGACGCTGATATTGTGGGTCGCCGACGTCGCGTTATTCGCGCTGTCTGTCGCCGAGGCCATCACCGTGTAGCCGCTGCCGTGCGCCAGATTCTGCACCTGGTTTGCCGGGACGGTTAAGCTCCAGCCGCCGCCCTGCTGAATAGTGGCGCTGTACTGAATGCCGTTTAACGTGACCGTGACCTGAGTGCCCACGGCCAGCTCGGTGCTGCCGCCGCTAATCACCAGATCCTGCTGAGCTTCCGCAGCGTTAATCACGTCATCCTGGCTAATGGTGTCGATGGTCAGCCCGATGCGGGCGGCGTTAACCTCAACCGTGTGGGAGTTCGTTCCCTCGTTTCCGGCGCTGTCGGTCAGCGTGGCGGTAATCGTCGCCGTGCCGTTTTTCAGCGCTGAAACCGCCGAGGCCGGCACGCCCACGCTCCAGTTGCCGTTGGCATCCACCTGAGTAACGTACTGAATCCCGTCGAGGGTGATGACGATTTTGTTCCCTGCTGCCGCGCCAGTGCTTGAGCCAGAGATAATTTGCGCCTGAGCGTGCTCTTCAAGGTTGATGATGTCGTCACCCGCCACGACGTTAAAGCTGACGGTCGGCGCGGTGGTGTCCAGCGTCATGTTCTGGCTGCCGGTGGTTTTGTTGCCTGCCGCATCGCTGACGTCAACTTTTACCGCATACTGGTTATCCGCCAGCGCGCCCAGGGCGGTTGAATCAAGCGTAATGCTCCAGGTGCCGTCCGCTTTCACTACGCCGGTGTAGGTTTTTCCGTCCAGAGTCAGGGTAACCGTCTGCCCGGCCTCCGCATTTGACGTCCCGGTGACGGTCACGCCTGCGCCTGCTTCTGCAGCGTTAATCACGTTGTCCGTGGCGATCGGGTCGATAGTCAGCCCCGGTGCCGTGGCGTCAACGCTGAACTCACGCTCCGCGCTGGCGCCGTTCCCGTTCACGTTAGTGACGCTAACTTTCACCGAAGCATCGCCGTCCTTCAGTCCGGCCATATCGTTTGCCGGCACGCTGTAGTGCCAGCTGCCGTCGGATTCAACCTGGGCCGTGTAGGTGTGGCCGCCGAAGATAATAGTGACGGTTTGCCCCGCCTCAACGTTTTGGGTTTTACCGGAAAGCACCAGGTCTGCCCCTTTCTCGGCGGCATTAAGCACGTTATCTGCGGTGATAGCTTCAACGCTGACCGCGACCGGAGTGAGATCGACCGTCACGGAGCGATCGATAGAGATCGGATTGCCCGAGCTGCTGCTGCCCGCCGCCGTCACGTTGATATTACCCGCCGCCCACAGGCTGACATCTTCCGCCGGAACGGCAGCCGACCATGTGCCGCTCGCGCTAACCGTCGCCAGGTAGTTCTTGCCGTTAATGGTGACGGTGACGGTGCTGCCTTCGTTCATGCCGCTGGCGCTGCCGCTGATGATCAGGTTCTGATTGTGCTCGATGGCGTTGACGACGTCATCGCCGGCCACGGTGTTGATGCGGATGCCCGGCAGGCTGGCGTCAATCGTAAACTCACGGTCTGCCGTGCCGCTGTTGCCGTGGCCGTTGGTGACCGAAGCCGTGACGGTTAATTTTCCGTTACCCAGGGCGCTCAGCACGTCGGCCGGCAGGTCGAGGCTCCAGCTCAAATCACTCTGCACCGTCGCGGTGTAGGTTTTCCCACCCAGTTTTATAGTGACAGTGTCACCTACGGCGGCATTGCTGACCTTTCCGCTCAGGGTCTGGCCTGCCGCGATTTCCGCAGCATTAAGGACGTTGTCTGCGGTAACCGGGTTAATCGTGACGCCCGGGGCGGCAGTGTCCACCAGCAGATTAGCGTTGGCGCTGGCGCTGTTGCCGATGGCGCTGGTTGCGGTGGCTGTCAGCGTATAGTTTGCTTCACCCAGTCCGGCCAGGTCGCCCGGCCGAACGTCCACGCGCCAGTTGCCGCTGGCGTCGGTGGTTGCGGTGTAGTTTTTGCCGTTCAGGGTGACGATGACGGCGGTGCCCGGCGCCAGATTAGCGCTGGTGCCGCTCAGCGTCAGCACTTCGCCTTTTTCAATGGCGTTCAGCACGTTATCGCCGCTGATAGCATTGAAGTTTAGCGACGGCAGGCCGGTGTTAACCGTCACTTCATGACTGCTGCTGCCGGTGTTGCCGGCGCTGTCCGTCAGGCTGGCGTTGATGGTGACTTTACCGTCCGCAAGCTGGCTTACCACGCCGGCCGGGACGCCGATGCTCCAGTTGCCCGCCGCATCCACGGTGGTGGTCCAGCTGTTTGCGCCGATAGTCACGGTGATTTTATCCCCGGCAGCAGCGCCACGGCTGGAACCGGAGATAATCTGTGCCTGCCCGTGTTCGGCGAGGTTAATCACGTCGTCGCCGGCGACCACGCCAAACGAAATGGACGGCACGGTGACGTCCACGCTCAGGTTATGGCTCGCGGAGGATCCGTTGCCTGCGGCATCGCTGACGCTGGCTTCAACGGTATACACGCCGTCGCCAAGCGCGGAGGCTTTGTCAACCGGAACGGTTACGCTCCAGCTGCCGTCGGCCTGCACGGTGCCGGTATAAGTTTCATTGTTCAGCTTCACGGTCACGGTCTGGCCCGGCTCCGCGTCGCTGGTGCCGGTAATCACCAGCGGCTGCCCGGCCTCGGCGGCATTGAGCACGTTATCCCCGGCGAGGGTGTTGATTTGCAGAGTCGGGGCTGCGGTATCCACGCTGATTTCACGCCCGGCCGATGCCCCGTTGCCGCTCACGTTAGCGACGCTGACTTCCACGGAAGTTTCGCCGTCTTTCAGCCCTTGCATATCATTAGCCGGGACGGTGAATTTCCAGCTGCCGTCGCTCTCTACCTGAGTGGTGTAGGTGTGCCCCGCAAAGGTAATGGTGATTGTCTGCCCGGCTTCCACATTCTGTGTTACCCCGGAGAGCAATAAATCAGCGCCTTTCTCGGCGGCGTTCAGCACGTCGTCTCCGGCAATCTGGCCGATGGTTATCGCCACCGCGTTGAGATCCACATTGACGGTATGATCGATGGAGACTGGGTTACCTGAACTGCTGGTTCCGCCTGCAGAAAGGGTGATATCTCCGGCCTGCCACTGGCTGACTTCGTTTCCTGGCACCACGGTCTGCCAGCTGCCGTCGGCCCGCACCGTTGCGGCATAGTCTTTACCGTTGATGGTTACGGTTACCGTGCTGCCTTCGTTCAGGCCGCTGCTGGTGCCGTTGATCACCAGGTTCAGGCCATGTTCAATGGCGTTGATAACGTCATCGCCCGCAATGGTATTAATCCGGATGCCCGGCAGTGCCGCATCGATGGTGACGTCGCGCGAACCGGTGCCGGTGTTACCCGCCCCGTCCGTCACGGAGGCGTTAATTTTAAGCGAGCCGTCGCCGAGCGCGGTCAGCACGTCCTTGCCAAGGGTCAGGCTCCAGGTAAGATCGCTTTGCACCTTAGCGGTGTAGTTCACGCCGCCAATGTTAATGGTCACGTCCGCCCCGGCCTGCACGCCGGTCACGCGCCCGGTAATCATCTGACCAGCCGCCAGCTCTGCGGCATTGATAATGTCGTCGATCGCCACGGCATTGATGATAATGCCCGGCAGCGTAGAGGCGACTTCCAGGGTGCTGCTCTGGCTGCCAGCGTTGCCCACGCCGTTGCTGGCGCTGACGGAAACATCATAGAAGGCCTCGCCAAGCTTGCCAACGTCGCCCGCAGGGACGGTAGTGGTCCATTTACCGTCGTCACCCACGGTGGCCGCATAGTTTTTACCGTTCAGATTCACCGTCACCGACGTCCCGGCAGCAAGGCCGGTAGACGAGCCGCTAATTACCACATCCCCCGTTTTCTCATCGGCGTTGAGGATGTTATCCCCCGCAATGGTGTCGATGCTCAGGGTTGGCGCGACGGTATCCACCTTAAAGGTATGCGAAGCATCGCCGGTATTGCCCGCTTTGTCGGTAATAGACGCGGTCACCGTGTAAGTATTGTCGCCCAGCGCGCTGATATCAGCCCGCGGCACGCCCACGCTCCAGTTGCCGTTCGCGTCCACCACGCCGGTATAGCTTTTATTTCCCAGCGTGACGGTAACAATATCGCCAGCCTGCGCGCCGCTGCTGGTGCCGGAAATCACCTGCGCCTGGCCGTGCTCGGTCTGGTTAATCACATCGTCGGTAGCGATGGTGCCGATGGTCACTTTAGGCACGGTTACGTCTACCAGCACGTCGCGGCTGGCGCTGCCTGGGTTACCGGCGCGGTCTTCTACGCTTGCGGTAACGGTGATGTTACCGTCGACCAGCTTGCCAACGTCCGCTGCAGGTACGCTCAGGCTCCAGCTGCCGTCTGCTTTGACCGTTGCCTGATAGCTTTCGCCGTTCAGCTGGACGGTCACTGTCTGGCCCGCCTCTGCGGTGCTCGTTCCGCTGATAATCAGATCCTGCTTCGCCTCTGCGGCATTCAGCAGGTTATCCTGGCTGACTGGGTCAACGGTCAGCGCCGGGACAAGGCTGTCGACGCTGACGTTTTGCGCCGCTTCGGTGCTGTTGCCATTTTTGTTGGTGACGCTCACCTGCACGGCGGTGTCACCCTCTTTCAGGTTCACCATATCTGCCGCCGGAACGGTGTATTTCCAGCTGCCGTCCGCCTGAACCGTGGCGGTGTAGGTGTGCCCGGCAAAGGTAATGTTGACGGTCTGCCCCGGCTCTACGTTTTGCGTCATGCCGGAGAGTTCGAGATTGGCGCCTTTTTCGGCGGCATTCAGCACGTTATCGCCGGTTATTGCGTTAATGCTGATGACCACTTCGCTGAGATCGACGGTCACCTGATGCTGGATAGCCACATCGTTGCCCGCGCCGCTGCTGCCCTTCACCTCAAGGGTGACGGCACCTTCAGCCCAACGGGCGACATCTTCCCCTGGTACGGCGGCCTGCCAGCTGCCGTCCGCGCGGACTGTTGCCGCATAGTCTTTGCCGTTGATCGTTACGGTCACCGCGCTGCCCGCGCTGAGGCCGGTGCTGGTGCCGTTGATAATCAGGTTCTGGTTATGTTCGATGGCGTTAATCACGTCGTCACCCGCGACGGTGTCCACGCGCAGCCCCGGCAGGTTCGCGTCGATAACGATATCCCGGCTGCCGCTGCCGGTGTTGCCGTGCCCGTTGGTCACAGAAGCGGTGATGGTCAACTCGCCGTTGCCCAGCGCGGTGAGGATTTCTTTGGAAACCGGCAGGCTCCAGCTCAAATCGTCCTGGACGGTCGCCTGATACAGCTTGCCGCCGAGATTAATAGTGACAATGTCACCTTTTATCGCCCCGGTGACGGTGCCGCTCAGCGTCTGGCCGCTGGCGATTTCCGTGACGTTGAGAATGTTGTCGCCGGTGACGCTGTTGATAGTGACGGTCGGCAAGGCGCTGTCGACCTGCACGTTGTGGCTGTCGCTGTTGCTATTGCCGTGGGCGTCGGTCACTGACGCGGTCACCGTGTAGTTAGCTTCGCCCAGCTTGCTGACGGCGGAAGCCGGGACCGTTGTGCTCCAGCTGCCGTCGGTTCCGGCCACGGCCTGATAATTAATCCCGTTCAGGGTGACGGTGATAAGGGTGCCCGCTGGCTGATTGCTGGTGCCTGAGAGCACCAGATCATCGCCCTTTTCCGTCGCGTTAATGACGTCATCTACCGCGATAGTGGCAACCGTAATAACCGGCAGCGCGGTGTTGACGGTCAGGGCATGATCGACGCTGCCGCTGTTGCCTGCCGCATCGGTGACGCTGGCAGTAATGGTGTAGCTGCCGTCCGCGAGGCCATGAATGACCGACGCCGGGATACCGACATTCCAGTTGCCGTTAGCGTCCAGCGTGGTGGTGAAGGTGAACGACGTTCCCTGCCCGTTGGTCACCACGACGGTAACCACATCCCCTGCGGCCGCCCCTGTGCTGGTGCCGCTCACGGTATGAGCCTGGTTATGCTCGCTGGCGTTAATAGTGTCGTCCCCGGCAACGGGGTCGATGGTCAGCTTCGGCTCGGTGATATCCACCAGCATGCCGCGATCGGCATTTGCCGGGTTACCGGCTTTGTCAGCGACAGACGCGCTGACGGTGATGATGCCGTCCTTGAGCGCGGCGAGGTCGTTAGCCGGCACGCTGACGCTCCAGCGGCCGTCAGGGCCGACCGTCGCGGTATAGTTGACGTTATTCAGCGTGACCGTCACTTCCTGCCCCGGCTCAGCGCTGCTGCTGCCGCTGACAATCAAAGGCTGTTTCGCCTCTGCGGCGTTAAGCAGGTTATTCCCGCTCAGCGGATCGATAATTAACGCAGGCGCGCTGGCGTCCACGCCGTATTCCTGGGCGGCATTCGCCGGGTTGCCGTTAGCATTGCTGACGCTGACGGTCACCTGGGCATCCCCGTCCTTCAGCTTCGCCATATCGGCGGCAGGCACGGTGTAGCTCCAGCTCCCGTCGTCATTGACGGTGGTGGTATAGCGATGCCCCGCAAACGTAATAGTAACGGTCTGGCCCGGCTCAACGTTGGTGGTGAGGCCGGAAAGTACCAGATCGGTGCCTTTTTCTGCCGCGTTCAGCACGTTATCCGCCGTGACGCTGTTTACGCTGATGGACACCGGCGCTAAATCGACATCGACGATACCGTCGATGCTGACCGGGTTTTTGGCGCTATCTTCTGCTTTAGCCGTTACCGTCAGTACGCCGTCAGGCCAGCCGTTGACATCCACGCCCGGTATCGCAGCGCTCCAGGTTCCATCGGCGTTAACCGTTGCCAGATAGTCTTTGCCGTTCAGCGTGACGGTAACTACGCTGCCTGCGTTCAGACCGCTGCTGGTACCGCTGACGATCAGGTCCTGGCTATGCTCCGCCAGGTTGATAACATCGTCGCCCGCGATCGTATCGATGCGCAGGCCCGGCAGTTGGGCATCGATGGTAATGTCATGTTCCGTGCTGCCGGTGTTGCCCCGCCCGTTGGTGACGGAGGCGTGGACGGTAAGCTCGCCATCGCCCAGCGCGGTGAGCATTTCTTTGCTCAGCGGCAAATTCCAGCTCAGGTCGCTCTGTACGATAACGGTATAGCTTTTGCCGCCAAGAATGACGGTAACTTCATCGCCTGCCGCCGCGTTGATCACGCTGCCGCTGAGTACCTGCCCGGCGTTAACCTCCGCGAGGTTAATGATGTTATCGCCCGCGACGGTGTTAATGGTGATAATCGGCAGAGAACTGTCGACCAGCACGCTGTGGCTGGCAGAATTGCCGTTGCCGCTGGCGTCCGTGACGGAAGCGTTCACGGTATAGCTGGCTTCACCCAGCCTGGCGACGTCCAGCGCCGGGATCTTCACGCTCCACGCATTGCCGTTGACGACGGCCGCGTAGTCCACGCCGTTCAGATTGACGGTGATTTGCGTCCCGTCTGGCTGATTGCTGGTGCCGCTAATGGTGACTTCCGCGCTCTTTTCCGCCGCGTTAATCACATCATCCTGGGCGATGGCATTGATGGTGATTTGCGGCAGTCCGGTAGCAACGTCAAACGCCAGCGAGCTGCCGCCGACGTTGCCTGCTTTGTCCGTCACCACGACAGTTGCGGTGTATTTGCCGTCCGCCAGGCCGCTTATCACCTCTGCGGGCAGGCCAAGGCTCCAGTTGCCGCTGGCGTCCAGCACCGTTGAGTATTCCACGCCGTTAACGGTGATTTTCACGCTGTCGCCCACGGCGGCGCCGGTGGCCTTCCCGGACAATACCTGCGCCTGAGCATGCTCGGAGCGGTTAACGATGTTGTCGCCGGCGAAAGTATTGATGGTGACAACCGGCACGGTGGTATCGACCAGCATTCCGTGGCTGGTGCTGACCGGGTTGCCCGCTACGTCGCTGACGCTGGCGCTAACCGACCAGCTCCCGTCGGTCAGGTTAGCCAGGTCGGCAACCGGTACGGTAACGCTCCAGGTGCCGTCGGCCAGCACCAGTCCGGTGTAGCTTTGGTTGTTGAGGCTTACGGTGACCGTTTGTCCCGGCTGGGCGGTGCTGGTCCCGGTTATCACCAGATCCTGTGCCGCTTCGGCATGGTTAAGAATATTGTCGGCCGTGATGCTGTTCAGCGTGATGGCCGGGGGCTGGGTATCGACCAGCACTTCACGCGAGCCGCTGGCGCTGTTCCCGCTGACGTTGGTGACGCTGACGGAGACGTCGGCGCGGCCGTCAATCATGTCGCGCATATCCGCCGCCGGGACGGTATACGTCCAGTCCCCGTTTTCGTTAACGGTTGTGGTGTAGGTGTGCCCGGCAAACTTAATGACCACCGTTTGCCCGGCTTCCACGCCCAGGGTTTTTCCGCTCAGGGTGAGATCTGCAGCTTTTTCAACCGCGTTTAGCCTGTCGTCGCTGGTCACGCTGTTGATGGAGATAGCGACGGAGTTCAGGTCAACGTCCACCGGGCGGGAGGCCGCAACCGGATTACCTGATTCGTCGGCGGAGCTGGCAACCATCTCCAGCTTGCCGTTCGGCCAGCCAGCCAGATCGCCTGCCGGAATACCAATTTGCCAGCTTCCCGTGGCGCTCACTGCCGCCTGATAGTCCACGCCATTTATGCGCACGGTGATAATCGTGCCGGCATTGAGGTGCGTGCTGGTCCCCGTCACGGTCAGATCCTGATGCTGCTCGATGGCGTTAATCACGTCATCGCCGGAGACGGTATTGATGCGCAGCCCCGGAAGCTGGGCGTTGATATTGATGTCACGACTGCCGGAGCCGGTATTGCCGTGGCCGTTGGTCACGGAGGCGACGATTGAAACATCGCCGTCGCCCAGCGCCTGCAGGTCAGCCGCAGGAACAGTGGTGCTCCAGGTCAAATCGCTTTGTACGGTGGCGGTGTAGTTTTGACCGCCAATGTTAATGGTGACGGTGTCGCCCTGATGCGCCCCGGTGACGCGCCCGCTCAGCGTCTGATCGTTAGCGATTTCGCTGTTATTAACGCGGTTATCGCCCGCAAAAGTGGACACAATAACCGTTGGCAGGGCCGTATCTACCTGCAGCGTGGCCGTTGCCGTCCCGGTATTGCCGGTGGTATCCGTGCCGCTCACGCTAAGCGTGTAGGTAGTGTCCCCTAGCTTAACCACGTCGCTGACAGGAACCTGCACCTGCCAGACGCCGCCCTGAACTTGCGCGGTATAATTTACGCTATTCAGCGTCACGGTGACGGTGCTGCCGTCCGGCAAATTGCTGGTGCCGCTTAGGGTTAAAGGCTGGGTCGCTTCAGTGGCGTTCAGCACGTTGTCCTGGCTAATCGCGTTGAAAGCCACGTTCGGCGGGGTGGAGCTGACGGTGATGTCGTGCGTGGTGGAGCCCGTATTGCCGGCGGCATCGGTGATGGCCACGGTAATGGTGTTCTGTCCTTCCGGCAGCGAAGAGATAACCTCTTTAGGCACGCCGATGCTCCAGTTGCCGTTCGCCTGCACGGTGGTTTGGTAGGTTTCGCCCCCAATGGAAACGGTGATTTTATCGCCTGGCGCTGCGCCACGGCTGGTGCCGGAGATAACCTGCGCCTGCCCTTGTTCGCTGACGCTGAGAATATCATCCCCGGCCACGGTATTGACGCTGGCTTCCGGCGGTGTGGTGTCCACCAGCAGGGAAGAGGTTGTCGTCGTAGCGTTGCCCGCTTTGTCGCTGACGCTGAGGTTCAGCGTGTAGCTGTTGTCCGCCATCGCCTGCACGTCGGCCGCCGGAACCTCCATGCTCCAGCTGCCGTCTGCGCCCACGGTCGCGGTATAGGTTTTGCCGTTCAGCTTAAGGGTAACGACCTGCCCGGCTTCGGCGTCGGTTTTACCGCTGACGGTGACCGCCGCGTTATGCTCAGCGGCGTTGATAATGTTGTCGCCCGCGAGGGTGTCCAGCGTCAGAGTCGGGGCTTTGGTGTCTACTACCAGCGTTTCACTGGCAGAAATATTATTGCCCGCAGCGTCTTTGCCGCTGACGGCCACCGTCCAGCTGCCGTCGGCCAGGTTTTTAGCCTCGGCTGCCGGCACGGTTACGCTCCAGCTGCCGTCGCTGCCCACGGTAGTCGTATAGGTTTTGCCGTTCAGGGTGATGGCTAACGGCGTGCCGTTCGCCAGCTCTTTTGCGCTGCCGCTGATGACGACGTCATTTGCCTGCTCCGCCGCGTTGAGCATATTGTCGCCTGCGATCGTCGCGACGGTCAGTGAGGCCTGGGCGGTGACGACGTTGAGGGTTATCTCCCCGGCGGAGGTGATTTTATTGCCGTCAATTTGCACCACGCTGTAGGTGTGCGTGCCGTCCGGCTGCTCGCTCAGCAGAACCTTCCAGCTGCCGTTGCCGTCGACCATGGTGCTGGCAATGGTGTTGCCATTACCGTCTTTAACCTGAATCGTGGCGCCCGGCTGCCCGGAACCGCTGAAGGTTGGCGTTGAATCATCGGTAACCGCGTTGCTGCTCAACAGCCCTTTGCTGTCACCTTTGTTGTCGGTGACCGTAAAGGTCGGCCGGGCGCTTTCCACCTCGTTGGTGTTGTCGATAACTTCGGTGTGTGACTTGCCGCCGCCGTGTGCCAGCAGTGCGCCAATGCCCACCCCGCCTGCCACGGCACCGGCAACCCAGCCCCACGGCATGTCGCTCAGCAGCGAGCCGTCCATGAACGGCTCGATGGATTCGATCGGCACTGCGGTAGCGGTTAATTCAGTGCCCTGCGTCCCTACGGCCGCGCCCGCTTCGTCAAAAGTGATATGGGTCAGTTCTTTCCCGTCATCAAACACCAACTCTGAGTGGTGCCCCGCCCGCCCTTCTTCCTCCACGAAATAGCCGTTACAGCGAATGACGCTGCCGTCTTTCATGTACACCAGCAGATCGTTGCCCTGACGCACATAGTGCGCCACGTCTTTGGCACTGCCGTGAATCTGAATGATGGAGGGGGAAGAGAGCGAAACAGAGAGATTCCCGTCGCCGGTTACCAGGGTTTTCTCTGCATCTTTACGGGAAATAACGTCCAGAATCTTATTCATAGCACTTCTCCTTAAATATGCCGAAACGAGGCATATGTTCTTATTTTTTGGATGTGGGTATCCCTGAGAAATCCAGCTCTCATTTCACATCAACTTATTTTCAGGCGAGTGAGGCTAACCCACTGCCCTGACTCTCTTTATTTCAAATCAGGTAATTTCGACGCGGCATTTTTTTCTACTCCTGTCAGGGGTAATAAATTATCCACGGCAGCAGCGTAAATTACCGCGGCCTGCCAGCCGTCAAAATCAGCATTAATTTGCGCATAGGCGGCCTGAAAAACATCCTGCTCTACGCTTAATAAATCATTAAGGCTGCGTTTGCTGAGCTTATATTCATTTTTATAAACTTCGCGGGCGCGCCGGGCGTTCTCTAGCTGCAACTTTCCCGCCGTCTCACGGCCTTTGGCCCCGTTCCAGTCGGCCATCGCCACCGACGCCTTCTGCAGCACGTCGAATTTGGCCTGTTCGACCTGAGAGGCCGCAATGCGCCTTGCGCCCTGTGCCTGCTCGACCTGGGCGGAAACCGCGCCGCCCTGATAGATAGGCGCATCCACGTTAAGCTGAATCTGGTCGTCCCAGTACGCGCTGTTGTTGGACTGGTAGCGCGTACGCCCGCCCCGCAGGCTTAGCGTCGGCCAGTGGCCTGATTTTGCTTTCTCTACGGCATATCCCGAGGATTCACGCATCGCCTCAGCGGCCAGCACGCTGGGGATCAGCGAGTAATCGATGTTGTCGAGCGGTGCCTGTTCCAGCGCCAGGCGCGCGGGCATGGCCTGATAGTTCGCGGCGCTTACGCCGGTTAGCACCGCCAGCCTGGCCTTTGCACTCTGTCCCGCGGCCAGGTACTGCTCCAGCGTCGAGCGCATACCGGCGATGCGCGTCTGGGTTTGCAGCACGTCTGAACTTGAACTCAGCCCGGCATCAGCGCGCAGCTTTGCCATGGTGTTCACGTTTTGCAGCGCGGCGATACTCTCTTCCGTCGCCGCGACCAGCGCCTCGTTACGCTTCAGGTCGACATACGCCTGGGCGGTTTTTTCCGCCACGCCGGTTAGCGTCGCCATCAGCTGATAGCGGTAGCTTTCGCGCTGGCTTTGCTGCTGGCTGATGTTGCTGTTGGTTTTACCAAAGTCATACACCAGCTGAGTCAGGCTCAGTCCGTAGGCCGCCGAGTTCTTGAGCGAGCCGCTTGAGTCCGTGGTACGTGAGTGACCGGTACTGCCGTTGAGAGAAATCTGCGGCATCCAGGCGCTTCGGGCTTGATCAATCTGCGCCTGCCCAATACCGAACTGCGCCGCCTGCTGAGAGACGGACGGATCGCGGTCGAGCGCGAACAGAATACTTTCCCCCAGCGTCAGGGTTGACGCCTGCGCAATGCCGGGTGCCGTGGCCCAGGCCGGTGTCGGCGCGGCATTCACCTGCATGCCGCTGCCGAGGCAAAGAACGGCAAGGATCATGGCTGGCAGGGAATAAGACTGAAGCATAGACGGCGATATCCTTATCCAACGTAATAATCTGGATGATGTTGTGCCGTCCTGTATTGGATATAAACAGGCACGGCTCGATAAATTATTTCTTTTAAACGGCTGTAATATTTAAATTTAAATACTCACAGCGTGGTTTTGCATTAATTTCATGAAACAATACGTTCTGACTAAAAAGAGGTAGAAAACTATCCTTCGCTTTCGTTTCTTCTTAAAAAATGAAGGTCACAATTTCACTGCCTCTTAATATAAAGGCGACACGCAATATGACTTATTTAATTCGGGGGATCAAACTGGCCCCATCCTTTTCCCGAATCGTTTGCAAGAAAAATCCTACCAAAGAAAATTTAACCTCACCAATCATTTATTGTTAACAGTGTGTTACTTAAAAGGAAGGAGCCGGGGCATAGCGATCGATAACCCCGACGAATGAATACATAAACACAAATAGCTAACAGTTATAATTCATAAGGTTATGGAACAGGCTTTGATTTACATCAATTTTACATTTCGGGGAAATATGCCGATAAATCCGGGCTGCTCATTTTTGGTTGTTTTTCCATAAATGTTACATTGCCGTAAGTTTTACGCAAAATAAGGTCGCATGGACAAATGTGTGCCCGAAGAGATAGTCACTTAACGCAAATACTTCATGACTAAAATAGCGCCTTCTTGACAAAAAAATGCAAAAAAAAGACCGGGAAAACCCGGTCTGAAGGTAGCAACATTTATTATCATGATTAATGGTCAAGATCGGACAACGATCTCCCCTCGCGGGAGGGGGACCATCAGATTACCAGCGACAGATAATTCCGGGCCGTGATAAGCGCCGAAATGTGCTCACATTCAGTAACGCACGCAAACCGTTTTGGTTTCGGTATAGGCGTCGAGCCAGTCGGGGCCAAAATCGCGGCCTGTGCCTGACTGCTTCATGCCACCGAAGGGCATGTTGGCATCGATAAGCGTGTGGCTGTTTACCCAAACCGTACCGGCCTGAATGCGCCCGGTATACTGCATTGCCGCCTGCAGGCTGTTGGTCCACAGGCTCGCCGTAAGGCCGTAGTCGCTGTCGTTAGCCAGCCGCAACGCTTCTTCCGCATCCGCCACCCGCACGAGGTTGACCACCGGGCCAAAGACCTCTTCTTTGGTGAGCCGCAGGCTGGCTGAAGGGTTTACCACCAGCGTCGGCGCAATGTAGTAGCCGCTGCCCTGCGGGCCTGGATTGCCGGAGATAAGTTCAGCCCGCTGCTCCTCTGCCTGGGCCAGATAACCGGCGACTTTTTGCTGCTGAACCTTCGAAACTAACGGGTTGATATGGGCGGCCGGATCCATGCCCGCCCCTACCTGCAGTGATTTCACCGCCTGCTCAAAACCACTCACCAGCGTGTCGAACAGCGGCGCCTCGATATAAATCCGCGAGCTGGCGGCACACACCTGCCCTTGATTGAGGAAACTGCCCGCCATTAAGCCTTCAATGACCATTGCCGGGTCGGCATCTTTCAGCACGATAGCCGGGTTTTTGCCCCCCAGCTCCAGCGTTACGCGCGTTAACCTGTCTGCCGCCGCTCTGGCGATGCCCTTTCCCGTCGCGGTCGAACCGGTAAAGCTGACCTTGGCAATCAGCGGATGTTCGGTCAGCGCTTTGCCACAGCCCGCGCCGCTGCCTGTCACCACGTTGAATACGCCGTCCGGTACGCCAGCCTCGGTCGCCAGCTCCGCCATGCGCAGCAGCGTCAGCGGCGTGGTTTCCGAAGGCTTAACGACAATAGAACAGCCTGCGGCCAGGGCCGGCATCACTTTCCACATGCCAATCAGCAGCGGGAAGTTCCACGGTACTATGCCCGCCACAACGCCAACCGGCTCTTTGCGCGTCCACGCCTGATAGCGTGCGCCTTCCGGCATAGGAATAGACACATCGAGCGTCTGGCCGCTGATTTTCGTCGTCAGGCCTGCGGTATAACGCATCCAGTTCAGCGTGCAGCCAACCTCAAACGCGCGGGAAATGTTGATGGACTTGCCCTGTTCAAGCGTCTCAAGCTGCGCCAGCTGTTCCGTATTTTGCTCAAGCAGATCTGCGAAACGCAGCAGGACTCTTTCTCGCCCGGCAGGCAGCATATTAGCCCATACGCCGCTGCTAAACGCACGCCAGGCAGACGTTACCGCCCGGTCAACATCCGCCACACTGGCATCGGCGCTGCTGGAAATCTGTTGCCCGTCTGCAGGGTTAAAAACCGGTAGACGCGCTTCGCTGTCAGACTCCTGCCAGCCGCCGTCAATGTAAAGCCCATGAGAACGCTGAAGAAACTGGCGCACATTGCCCAGCACGCTTACCGTTTCTGGCTCAGTCATAGCATCTCCTTATCAAGGTCATTATCGTGTAGCACCCCTTCATTCTAGGCGTTATGTTGAGGTTAGGGTTTTCTGCGGCTGACATTCGCTTTGCTGGCTGTGACACGCTACACAAATGTTGATGATGATTCTTTTTTTGAATCACGTTTACCTATAGTTATTGGCTTCGGGCGGCGATAAGTGAGGATCTATGGCGGAAAGACAACATAACGAGCGATTCGAAAAATGGCTGGAGAAGGTGAATGTCGCATGTGGTCGTTTCTCGGGCGCGGCGCTTGAGCAAGGGTTTCACGGCAGCCTGAGGGAGCATCTTGCCCATGCTATTAAACTCAGCGTGGTAGAGATTAACCAGGCTCGTTTGCTCAGAACAAGCCGCGAAGTCGCCCAAAGCAACGACGCCTGGTTCTATACCGTCTTCCAGCTGGAGGGCGAAGCCGTGATGGAGCAAGGGGAAAACCAGGCCGTGCTCGGCCAGGGAGATATCACGCTTATCGACGCCTCACGCCCCAGCTGTTTTACCTATACCCACGGGGCGAAGCAGGTTTCGCTGTTGCTGCCCCGCCACCTGCTGGAGCAGCACCTGCGTCTGGGGGAAATCCCCTGCGCGCAAAGGCTCCCGGCCGAAATGCCGATGGTTCGCCTCAGCCACGGCCTGCTGCGTGAAAGCATGGGCAGCGACGGCCTGACCGGCGGAGAAAGTGAAGCCACGCTTGAGGCGATTGCCTGTCTGCTTGCTCCGGCGCTGACCCGGCACAGCCTGCCGCATTCAAAGCGCGATCGCCATCTGCAAAAAGTAATGACGCTGATTGACGAACATATTCAGTCGGAAACCCTGCGCCCGGAGTGGATTGCCGCCGAGTCCGGGATGTCGGTGCGAAGCCTCTATCGCCTGTTTGCCGATAAAGGCCTGGTGGTGGCTCAGTACATCAAAAACCGGCGGCTCGATCTCTGCGCCCAGGCGCTACGTACGGCGAGCCACAGCGAGAAGCTGGCAGGCATTGGCTACAGCTGGGGATTTGCCGATCACAGCCATTTTTCAACGGCGTTCAAAGGCAGGTTTGGTGTATCTCCGGGGGAGTATCGCAAGCGCTTTCAGGCGGCCTGAAAGGTAACCCTCACCCCAGCCCTCTCCCCAAAGGGGCGAGGGAGAAAACAAAAGCTATGGGAAACATTGTTTATTCCCTCTCCCTTCCAGGGAGAGGGGGAATAGACATAAAGCTATTTCTTCATCCACTGCCCGTTCAGGCCGCGCACGTATTCCCCGGCGGGCGCTCTGTCCACCAGTTTTTGCCCCGCCAGCCGCGCGACTTCGTTGATTGAGACATTATTGGTGTCCGCCAGCTGCTGATAATGCTGAGCGCGGCCTTCATTGATGCTTTTCACCAGCGCCAGCGTGTCTGGGTCCTGCTTAATCGGCGCGATATAGCCGCTGAGCGTTTCGCCTACCCGGCCTTGTTCACGAGCTTCGCTCAGGGTGAGCGCCATCGCTGACGCGCTGAAGAACAGGCCGGCCAGCAGCACGCCTTTAATCATTGATTTCATCGCCGTTCCCCTAATCAGAACAAATCGCTACGGTTTTTAAGCAGGCTTTCGACGTCTTTATCCACCTTGATGCGGATCTCGTGTTCGATTTTAACGTTCATATTGATGGTTATCGGCTCTTTGGGCGCGGCCACTTCGATGCGCGGCGTGCACCCCGCCAGCATCAGGGCCATCGATGCCAGCAGCGCGGCGGTAAAGTATTTCATTTGGGTTCCTCACAGGCTTCACCGGGTCGGGCGCAGCGAGCTGTTGGCAGCGCGGCGTTCTCTTCCAGCCAGGTTTGTAAATTATCGCCAAAGCGTAAACTGCGCCACAGGGTAAACAGGTTTTCCTGATGGGTATAGTTGAGATTGACGGTGTTGGTTTTGCCCTCGACGTGGCTAATGCCGGTCACGCTTGAACGCATCCTGACGACGCCGAGGTTATCCAGATCGATTTGGGTCCAGGAGCGTGATATTTCCATATAGCGCAGCCAGTTGATGGCCGCGCCCGCCGCCATGTTGTTGTCGACGATGGCGTCCGCCATGTCTTTATCCATGCGGAAGGTCATCGGCCCCGGGTTGGTCAGCCAGCCGTCTTTGATAATCCACTGCGCATGGTTGAGCCACAGCGGCAGCGCGCCGTTGAAGCGCCCGGACATGCTGAACTGTTTAGGGTTAATCGCCGTTACCAGCTGGCTGGAAGACAGCCCTGTCAGGCGCAAGAGCGCCGCGTCACGCTGCGGCATGCGCAATTGCTGCATTGAAATTTTGCCCCCGAGCACATCCGCACTGACGTTGGTCAGCAGCAGCGGCTGTTGCTCGCTCCACGGATACCAGCCTTCCAGATCGGCGGTAATGTTCTGCGCCGCTATCTGGTTGCGCACTTCGGCGATACGCAACGTCACCGGCCCGCGGGTGCCAAGGTGCCAGGTAGAATCGCTAAAGCGGAACGGCAGCACGAAGTCGACGCCGTTAATCTGGTTGTCGGGCATCCAGACGCTGCCGCTTTTCACCACGCCGTGGCCTCCGGCCTCGAAGCCTTGTTCTGCGGCGGCGGAGAAGGCAACCTGGGCGTACAGATCGCCGCCCTTGAGATCCATTTTCCAGTCAGCTGGCAGCAAAGGCTGGAACACGGTGAGCGTTTGTTTTGGCCACCAGGCATTGCCGCGCAGGCGCTCTCCGTCCCAGCGCCCCACTACGCGCACCGGGCCAATCTTCCCGGCATGCAGATTGCCCTTGAACAGGAAAGAGGTCGGGTTTTGCCCATCTACGCTGAACTTAAGCGTTGAAGGCGGCAAGGTGCTGCCGCCGCTAAAGGTGGTGGCGCCTGCATCAAGCGAGAAGTCGCCGTTAAAGGTCTCTTTTTGTTCGTCACGCTCCCAGCGCAGCGGCTTGTCCAACACCAGGCGAGGTTTGGACATCAGCATCGAGCCGTACTGAAGTTTGTCGAAGCCGGTTGACAGCGAACTCAGCTCGATGGCGCTGTCCCGCCACTCGCCAAGCCCACGCACGTCCCATTTAGCCTGCATCGGCCTGAAGCTGCCCTTACCCCAGTAACGCCACTGCCACAGCCCGGCGTCCGGCAGGAAGTCGTTCGCCCTGCCGTCAAGGTGAAGCTCAACGGCTCCCATTTCATTATCGTGGGCACGAAGAATAGCCTGCAGCCTGCCGTCCACGCCTTTACTGGAAACGCGTACGCCCGCCAGCGGCCAGCGCACGTCGTCGATGTTCAGGGTTTCAATGAGGCGCCCGCGTGAACGCAGCAGCGCGCCGGGCTGGAACAACAGCGCCGGGTCGGTCAAGGCACCCGTCAGCTGCCCCGGCAGCACTGCGTAAAAAATCAGCCGATCCTGCTTCGCCTCGCCGGTGAGCTGCAGCGGCAAGGCGCTGTCGGTCAGGCTGAGTTTGCCGGGGCCGAAATTTAACACGGCGTTGCCCTTCCCGGCTGCGCCCTGGGTCAGCACGTTCATGCGCCCGGTAAATACCGCGTTATCCAGCCCGTCCTGCCAGTTTTCAACTTTCAGCGTCAGCCCGCCGCCCAGCGGGAAACCTTCATAAGGCCAGCGCCACTGCCCGGCGTCAATGTCAAAGGCCTTTTCACTCAGACGCCAGGGAATGTTCAGCAGCGGCGCCTCGTCGCCTTGAGATTTTTTGACCGTCAAAGTCCCTGCATTTGTGTGCCAGTTAAGGGCGACGTTCAGCCTGTCCGGCTCCTGCGGAATTTGCAGCTGGGTCGCAACCTGGCCGTCCGTTGGCAGGCCATCTGGCACTAACGGCAGCGTTAAGTCGCCGACCAGCTCAAGCGGCGGAAGCCCTTCAAACGCTCCAACTTTCAGTTCACTGACCCGCAGGTTTTGCCCTTTGAGGGTGGCAGAAAGCGTGAGCAATTTGCCCTGATAATCCAGCCGTTGCTGCCGCGGCGTGAGCGAGAGATGCAGCGCTCCCGCGTATTGCAGCCACGGGGTAACGTTAAGCTGGTCGATAGTCAGCCAGGTGTTCGGCAGCATTTTCTGCCATTCTTCAAGGGTACGCGGCGCGGCAGGCGCAGAGTCCTCCGCCGGGATTTTGCTGATGCAGTCGGGGTTCAGGTTGAGCGCGGCGAGATGCAGCCGCCAGCGGCTCGGATGGCTGAGGGTCGCATCCTTAAGGCTTGCAAGCTCGCACTCCCCGGCAAGATAGCGAAGATCGGGAATCACAATCGCGCCGTTGTGCAGGCGTGGGCTGGCCTCCATGGCGATACGCGTCCCCTGAGGCAGCCAGATACCGGCGAGCGTTGGCAGCCAGTGGGCCACCGTGAGCAGCAGCGACAGCGGCAATAGAATGAGCGCAAGCAGCAGGGCTAGAGCGGCTTTGTATTTACCCTTCATGGGTGGTTAATATCCTGATTCAGCGACAATTTAAGCCGAAATATGTCATTATTCTGGCACGATTCAGGCCGGGCGTGAAGGCAGCGGCTGCATTAAGCATAGTCTGCCCGGAAAGTGAAATAGTCACCTGCCGTTAAAATTTCAGTTTATAAATTGTATGATTATTTTAAGCATGATAATTTTAGAACCAACCCTTTCTGGAGATAAGTCTTATGAAACTTGCGGTTTATAGCACAAAACAGTACGACAAAAAGTATCTGGAGCAGGTTAACCAGGAGTATGGCTTTGATCTTGAATTTTTTGACTTCCTGCTGAGCGAAAAAACGGCCAAAACCGCCAACGGCTGTGACGGCGTGTGCATTTTCGTTAATGATGATGGTAGTCGCCCGGTGCTGGAAGAGCTAAAAAAACATGGCGTTAAGTTTATCGCGCTGCGCTGTGCCGGCTTTAACAACGTAGATTTAGACGCGGCAAAAGAGCTTGGTATGCCGGTTGTTCGCGTGCCTGCCTACTCGCCGGAAGCCGTGGCTGAACACGCTATCGGGATGATGATGTGCCTTAATCGCCGCATCCATCGCGCCTATCAGCGTACCCGCGACGCCAACTTCTCTCTGGAAGGATTAACCGGGTTTACCATGCACGGCAAAACCGCCGGGGTCATCGGCACCGGTAAAATCGGCATTGCCGCGTTGCGTATCCTGAAGGGGTTTGGCCTGCGCCTGCTGGCGTTTGATCCGTACCCAAGCGCCGCGGCGCTGGATTTAGGCGTAGAGTATGTCGACCTCGAAACGCTGTTCGCGCAGTCCGATATTATCTCCCTGCACTGCCCGCTGACGCCGGAAAACTATCATCTGCTGAACCAAAGCGCCTTTGATCAAATGAAAGACGGCGTGATGGTGATTAACACCAGCCGCGGTGGACTGATTGATTCCCAGGCGGCGATTGACGCCCTGAAGCATCAGAAAATCGGCGCGCTGGGCATGGACGTGTACGAGAACGAACGCGATCTGTTCTTTGAAGATAAGTCTAACGACGTGATTCAGGACGACGTGTTCCGCCGTCTTTCCGCCTGCCATAACGTGCTGTTTACCGGCCACCAGGCGTTTCTGACGGCTGAAGCGTTGATCAGCATTTCTGAAACTACGCTTGAGAACCTGCGTCAGTTAGAAAAAGGCGAGCCCTGCCCGAACCAAATTAATTGATTTCACACCCTCTTCTCGCAGGAAGAGGGTTTATTTTAAGAATATCCTTACTGATTCATGCGCCACATCCTGCGAAAGTGGCGCCCTTTCATTGATGACACATAAACCTTAGGGAGAAGAGATGAAAAAGTTTGCTTCACTGATGCTGGCAAGCGTTGTTCTGGCGGGCTGTGCCCAACCGGCGGATAAAGGTTCCGTGACTGCACAAGATTTGCAGCACCACCGTTTTGTGCTGGAGAGCGTTGACGGCAAGCCTCTGGTCGTTAAAAACACCAAACGCGCGCCTGAGCTGAGCTTCGGTGAGAACATGCATATTTCTGGCGCGATGTGTAACCGCTTTATGGGCCAGGCTACGCTTGAGAACAATACGCTGAAGGTGAAAGGGCTGGGCATGACTATGATGCTTTGCGTTGAGCCACAGCTTAACGACCTGGATCACCGTATTAATGAGATGCTGACCGCCGGGGCTAACGTTTCTCTGGCAAACCAGCAGCTGGTGTTGAAAAGCGGCCAGCACACGCTGACGTACAAACTGGCCGATCTGGTTAATTAATCAGTAGCTTCCACAGGTGCCAGCGGCAAGCGAGTTCTCGCTACAGCGTTTGCCGTTCGGCATAGCACACATGCCCATCGCACTGCCGTCCAGCTGACGCGCAACGCTCATCGTGCCGCCAATCATCGCACAGTTCGCTTCGCCCTGGCTGGACATCGCCGCCCTGAGGCCGGGGGGTACGTGGGCCGCAGTGGCCTGTTGAGGGGGTTCATTACTGCATGCTGATAATAACAGTGCGGCACAACCGGCTAAAAACGCAGCGCGCATGGCTTCTCTCTCCCGTCTGAATATGCAAAACCTTTGCATAATGGCGCATGGCTCCCGCTGCGTCGAGAGCACAAAGCAATAAAGTGTGTTGTTTTATGTGGCTTAGATCACCTTTCAAACTAAAACATCAGAGTTTTCTGAGCGCCCCGGCGTTCAATGCGGCTCTGCATCGATGAGTAACAGCGTGCCGTG
The DNA here is from genome assembly GCF_013386425.1 of Cedecea sp. P7760. Classification (NCBI taxonomy): domain Bacteria; kingdom Pseudomonadati; phylum Pseudomonadota; class Gammaproteobacteria; order Enterobacterales; family Enterobacteriaceae; genus Cedecea; species Cedecea sp. P7760. Next base: position 31,565 of record NZ_JACARU010000074.1, read on the forward strand.
GCTGCCGGGCAGCACGCGATGCACCGCCTCTTTGGGCACCAGATAATAATCCCCGGCTTCGAGCGAGAAGGTTTTGTCGTCCACCACCAGCGTCATCTGCCCTTCAATCACCACCAGTAATTCTTCAAACCCGGTATGGGACTCATCGGGAATCCCCTCGCCGCCCATTTTGATCAGCTTGATATTGGCCTGGCCGACCTGCCCAAGCAGCCGTGAACGCCAGACATCCGATAGCGCTCCTGCCAGCGTTGTTAACGATCCTGTAGACATTTTGTCGCCTTCTTCTGAGAAAGCGTTATCCATACCGCATCTTGCCCGCGTTACAAATTCTTAATCACCATAAGATATTCAGGTAACACATTTCACTCACGCGTCACGCCATGCCTGGATCAATTTGTGCACTCGGAGGCTCAGCAACTTCAAGCAGATAGATGGACGTACTATAATTGGGGGTTATTACGGGACTCAAGGCAGGCAGGCGGGTCCCTTTATTTTGCGCAATGTAAGGGTGTCTTATGATCACTATCGACGGCAACGGTGCAGTCGCCTCCGTGGCGTTTCGTGCCAGCGAAGTAATTGCCATCTATCCTATTACCCCCAGCTCAACGATGGCCGAACAGGCCGATGCCTGGTCCGGCGACGGCAGAAAAAACGTCTGGGGTGATACGCCTCGCGTAGTCGAGATGCAGTCGGAAGCCGGCGCGATCGGGGCGGTGCACGGGGCGCTACAAACCGGCGCGCTTTCCACGTCGTTTACCTCGTCGCAGGGTTTACTGCTGATGATCCCGACGCTGTACAAGCTTGCTGGCCAGCTGACGCCTTTTGTTCTCCACGTTGCCGCGCGTACCGTGGCAACCCACGCGCTGTCCATTTTTGGCGACCACTCGGACGTGATGGCCGTGCGTCAGACCGGCTGTGCGATGCTGTGCGCCAGCAGCGTCCAGGAAGCTCAAGACTTCGCGCTGATTTCGCACATTGCGACCCTGAAAAGCCGCGTGCCGTTTATTCACTTCTTCGACGGCTTCCGCACCTCGCACGAAATTAACAAAATCGTGCCGCTGGCGGATGACACCCTCCGCAGCCTGCTGCCGCAAAAAGAGATCGACGAGCATCGCGCTCGTGCCCTGAACCCGGAACATCCGGTGATTCGCGGGACCTCGGCTAACCCGGATACCTATTTCCAGTCTCGTGAAGCGACCAACCCCTGGTACAACGCGGTTTATGCTCACGTTGAACAGACGATGAACGACTTTGCTGCGACGACAGGCCGCAGCTACCGTCCGTTCGAATATTACGGCCATCCTGAAGCCGAACGCGTGATTATCGTGATGGGCTCCGCCGTCGGCACCTGCGAAGAGGTCGTGGATGAGCTTCTGACCCGGGGCGAGAAAGTCGGCGTACTGAAGGTTCGCCTGTACCGCCCCTTCTCCGCCGAACATTTGCTGGCGGTTCTGCCGCAAACCGCGCGCCAGGTGGCGGTGCTTGACCGAACCAAAGAGCCAGGCGCCCTCGCTGAACCGCTGTATCTCGACGTGATGACCGCGCTTGCCGAAGCAGTGAGCCGCGGCGACCGTGAAACGCTGCCTCGCGTCATCGGCGGCCGCTATGGGCTGTCGTCCAAAGAGTTCGGCCCGGAATGCGTGCTGGCTATCTTTAACGAGTTGAGCGAAGCCAAACCACGCCCACGCTTCACCGTCGGAATTTACGACGATGTAACCAACCTTTCGCTGCCGTTACCGGAAAACACCCTGCCTAACCGCGCCAAACTGGAAGCGCTGTTTTATGGTCTGGGCAGCGACGGCAGCGTCTCGGCCACCAAGAACAACATCAAAATTATCGGGAACTCCACGCCGTGGTTTACCCAGGGCTACTTCGTTTATGACTCCAAAAAGGCCGGTGGCCTGACGGTTTCGCATCTGCGCGTCAGCGAACAGCCAATCAACTCCACCTACCTGATTGAGAAAGCCGATTTCGTCGGCTGTCACCAGCTGCAGTTTATCGACAAGTACCAGATGGCCGAGCGCCTGAAGCCCGGCGGTATTTTCCTGCTGAACACGCCTTACGCCGCCGACGAAGTCTGGAGCCGACTGCCGCAGGAAGTTCAGGCAGTACTCAACCAGAAACAGGCGAGGCTGTACGTCATTAACGCGGCGAAAATCGCCCGTGAATGCCATCTGGGCGCCCGCATCAACACCGTGATGCAGATGGCGTTCTTCCACCTGACGCAGATCCTGCCGGGCGACACCGCGCTGGCGGAGCTGCAGGGCGCGATTGCCAAAAGTTACAGCAGCAAAGGGACGGAAATCGTCGAGCGTAACTGGCAGGCGCTGGCGCTGGCTCGTGATTCTCTGGCCGAAGTGCCTCTGCAGGCGGTTAACCCGGAAAGCGCGATGCGCCCTCCAGTGGTGTCCGACGCCGCCCCTGACTTTGTGAAAACCGTCACCGCCGCCATGCTCGCCGGGCTTGGCGATGCCCTGCCGGTTTCCGCGCTGCCGCCTGACGGCACCTGGCCGATGGGCACTACCCAGTGGGAAAAACGCAACATTGCCGAAGAAATCCCTATCTGGAAGCCGGATATCTGTACCCAGTGCAACCACTGCGTGGCGGCCTGCCCGCACTCGGCTATTCGTGCCAAAGTGGTTCAGCCGGAGGCAATGGATGGCGCCCCGGAAGCCCTGCAGTCTCTGGACGTGAAGTCCCGCGATATGCGCGGCCAGAAATATGTGCTGCAGGTGGCCCCGGAAGACTGCACCGGCTGTAACCTGTGCGTGGAAGTTTGCCCGGCGAAAGACCGTCAGAACCCGGAAATCAAGGCCATCAATATGATGTCCCGCCTTGAGCATGTTGAAGAAGAGAAAGAAAACTATGACTTCTTCCTCGCGCTGCCGGAAATCGATCGTGCCAGCCTGGAGCGCATCGACATTCGTACTTCTCAGCTGTTAACGCCGCTGTTTGAGTACTCTGGCGCCTGCTCCGGCTGCGGTGAAACGCCGTATATTAAAATTCTGACCCAGCTGTTCGGCGACCGTATGCTTATCGCGAACGCTACCGGCTGCTCGTCTATTTACGGCGGTAACCTGCCGTCCACGCCGTACACCACCGACGCCAACGGCCGCGGGCCTGCATGGGCAAACTCGCTGTTTGAGGATAACGCCGAGTTTGGCCTGGGCTTCCGCCTGACGGTGGATCAGCACCGCGCCCGCGTCATGCGCCTGCTGGGGCAGTTTGCCGATAAACTCCCGGCTGAGCTTAACGAGCAGCTTCACGCCGAAGCCACACCGGAAGTTCGCCGCGAACAGGTTGCTGAGCTGCGCAAGCATCTGGCTAACGTAGACGATGCGGATGCTCGTCAGCTGGTCACCGACGCCGACGCGCTGGTGGAGAAATCCATCTGGCTGATTGGCGGCGACGGCTGGGCTTACGACATCGGCTTTGGCGGCCTCGACCACGTGCTGAGCCTGACCGAGAACGTCAATATTCTGGTGCTGGATACGCAGTGTTATTCCAACACCGGGGGCCAGGCCTCTAAGGCTACGCCGCTGGGCGCGGTTACCAAGTTCGGCGAGCACGGCAAGCGCAAGGCGCGTAAAGACCTGGGCGTCAGCATGATGATGTACGGCCACGTGTATGTGGCGCAGATTTCGCTGGGCGCACAGCTTAACCAGACGATGAAGGCGATTCAGGAAGCGGAAGCCTATCCTGGCCCGTCGTTGATCATCGCCTACAGTCCTTGCGAAGAGCACGGTTACGATCTGGCGCTGAGCCATGACCAGATGCGTCAGCTGACCGCCACCGGCTTCTGGCCGCTCTACCGCTTTGACCCGCGCCGTGCGGACGAAGGCAAGCTGCCGCTGGCGCTGGACTCCCGTCCACCGTCCGATGCGCTGGCCGATACGTTGATGAAAGAGCAGCGTTTCCGTCGCCTGAATGCCCAGCAGCCGGAAGTCGCCGAGCAGCTCTGGAAAGACGCCGCGGCAGATTTGCAGAAGCGGTATGATTTCCTGGCACAGCTGGCGGGTAAAGCGGAGAAGGTTAGCGAGTAATCGGGGGGAATGCCCCTCACCCCGGCCCTCTCCCTGGAAGGGAGAGGGGGAAAACATAGATTGGCGTTCTTTTTATCCCCTCTCCCCCGTGGGGAGAGGGGGAATGATGGTGGGGAAACGGTCAGGATGAGGGGAAAATTCGTTTACTTCAGCAGGCGAACCTTCACCGACTTGCCCTTAATCTTCCCTTGTTGCAGCTGCTTCCACGCGTGACGCGCCACGGACTGGCGCACCGCAACGTAAACATGGATTGGGTGGACGTCGATTTTACCGATGTCCGCCCCTTCCAGCCCCATATCCCCGGTTAACGCGCCCAGAATATCGCCCGGACGCATTTTGGCTTTCTTGCCGCCGTCAATGCACAGCGTCGCCATTTCTGCTTCCAGCGGCTTCACGGAGACGCCGGACGGCACCTGCTGCCATTTCAGCGAAAGATTCAGCATCTCTGCCAGCACACTCGCACGCTGCGCCTCTTCCGGCGCACAGAAGCTAATAGCCAGCCCGCTTTGCCCCGCTCGCGCGGTACGACCAATGCGGTGGACGTGCACTTCCGGATCCCACGACAGCTCGTAGTTAATGACCATTTCCAGAGCTTTAATGTCCAGCCCACGAGCGGCAACGTCGGTCGCCACCAGCACGCGGCTGCTGCCGTTAGCAAAACGCACCAGCGTCTGGTCACGGTCACGCTGTTCCATATCACCATGCAGCGCTAACGCGCTTTGGTGGCGTTCATTCAGCGCATCACAAACGGCCTGGCAATCTTTTTTGGTATTACAAAACACTACGCAGGACGCGGGCTGATGTTTGCTCAGCAGCGCCAGCAGCAGGCCAATCTTGCCGCCGCGCGAAACTTCATAAAACTGCTGCTCTACGGACGGAAGTTCATCGACGGTATCAATTTCGATAGTTTGCGGGTCGCGCTGAACCCGGCCGCTGATCGCAGCAATGGTAGTTGGCCACGTGGCGGAGAAAAGCAGGGTCTGGCGTTTTACCGGCGCGTGGGCGATAACCTCGTCGATAGCGTCGGCAAAGCCCATATCCAGCATACGGTCGGCTTCGTCCAGCACCAGCGTTTGCAGGGCATTCAGCTTCACCGTTTCTTTTTTCAGGTGATCCAGCAGGCGGCCAGGCGTGGCAACGATAATGTGCGGCGCATGCTGCAGCGAGTCGCGCTGTACGCCGAACGGCTGGCCGCCGCACAGGGTCAGGATTTTAATATTTGGCATGTAGCGTGCCAGGCGACGCAGCTCTTTAGCAACCTGGTCGGCCAGCTCACGCGTCGGGCACAGCACCAGCGACTGGGTTAAAAACTGGCTGGCATCAATGTGCTGCAGCAGGCCAAGACCGAAAGCAGCCGTTTTGCCGCTGCCGGTTTTTGCCTGCGCACGGACGTCTTTTCCGGCCAGAATGGCGGGCAAGGCCGCTTCCTGAACGGGCGTCATTTCGTGATACCCCAGTTCGCTAAGGTTGGCGAGTTGTGCTTCAGGTAAAGCGTTCAGTGCGGAAAAAGCGGTCACAATGGTCATCTCTTAATAATAACGGGCAGGCGCGTATGCTAGCAGATTCGCGTGATTCAGGCGTGAGTTTATCAATTTTGCCGCGTTAGCGGGCTAAACAATAAAAAACGGCCCCTTTCGATAAGGTGCCGTTTTTCCGTAAGAGAGAATTTCAGCTAGCAGATAAAACGCGGCTTAAAGATTGATCGTAAACAGGAAGCCAGATAAAAAAATGATTACTATGCTTTGGCTTTGCGTCCTAAGCTAAATCAGAGGACGCGCTTAATGGCAGATAAGGAGCCAGAATGTTCGAAGATAATGACTATAAGCTTTATGTCATCGTGAACCGCACCGCCGACGTCAGCGTGCAAATGAATGCCGTGGGCCACCTTTGCGGCGGTATTATGCTCAAAGCGGATGAGCCTAAATTTCATGATTATCCCAACCAGGAAAGCGGCTTAAGTGCTTATATGAATCATTATCCGGTGGTGGTGCTTCAGTCTAAGAACAGCAGCCAGCTGGCGACGGCGCTTGAGAAATGCCGGGAAGAAGGCGTGCTGTATAACTTCTTCACCACCACAATGCTTTCGCACTCTTCCGAACAACAAATCAAAGATACGCTCGAAACGCCCTTCGCCGATCTCGACTTCGTGGGCATTGCGCTCTACGGTGAAACCGAGAAGCTCAAGCCTGTGACCAAAAAGTTTTCGGTCTTTAAAGGCTAAGCCGCCGGGTAATAATGCGGGCACATTGCGTTGTTACCCTGGTCTTTACCCTTCGTCTCCGGCATAGAAATTGATGATGTCATCCTCAAACCAACAACCCACTTTGTAGTACATCGCGCAGCCAATCAGGAAGCTGGCAATCAGTATTAATGCCGTCAAAAATCCTTTCACTTCGTAACACTCTCCAATAACTCAAGCTGTGATATTGACAGGCCGGGTAAAAAAAAGTTCCGCAGAGTGACTATCTCACTGCCATGCGAAAATCAGCAAACTCGCGCCACGGGCAGATCAGCATAACGCGTGGTATAGCGCGGCGACAGCATTTCACGCTTCATCGCCCACGGCTGCTGTATTCCCTGCCCGGCAAAATAGAGTGTTCCTTTGCCCTGTTCTTTATTCAGGCGATCCAGAACGGTCATCAGCTTTTCGCCGTTAAGCCGCGGCACGCTGCTGTCGAAGAGATCGAACTGCGCCACGCCCTGGCTGAAGAAATCCCCCAGCATGACGCCCGCTTTCTGGTAGCGATGCCCTTCCTGCCAGATAGCTTCCAGGCTCTGCATCGCGGCCTGGATAATATCCCGGCTGTCCTGCGTTGGGATAAGCAACGAAACGGATGAACAGTTGCCGTAATAAGGCTCATTTGTCGCAAACGGGCTGCTCTTCACAAAGGCGGAGATAACCCGGCAATACTGGTGTTCGGCACGCAGCTTTTCCGCCGCCCGGCTTGCGTAGCTGCTGATGGCCTGACGCATATCTTCAAACTCGGTAATACGTTCCCCAAACGAGCGACTGCAGATGATTTCCTGCTTAGCAGACGCAAATTCCCCCATTTCAAGGCATGACTCGCCGCGCAGCTCGCGCACCGTTCTTTCCAGCACCACGCTGAAGTGCCGGCGAATAAAACGGATGTCCGCATCGGCAAGCTGCAAAACCGTGTTGATGCCCATGCCTTCGAGCTTTTTCGACATTCGCCGGCCCACGCCCCAGACCTCGCCCACGGCAAGCTTTGCCATAAGCCAGCGCTGGTGCTCAGGGCGAGATAAATCCACCACGCCACCGGTCTTTTCCTGCCACGTTTTTGCGGCGTGGTTAGCCAGCTTGGCCAGCGTTTTTGTCGGCGCAATGCCGACCCCCACCGTCAGACGAGTGCGCTGGAGAATCGCCGCGCGGACAGACAGCCCAAACGCCTTCAGGTTGCAGCAATTGCTGACGCCCGTTAAATCGCAAAATGCTTCGTCAATGGAGTAAACCTCAACCCTGGGCAATAGCTCTTCGAGCACGCCCATCACACGCTGGCTCATGTCAGCATACAGCTCGTAGTTGCTGCTAAACGTCAGCACGCCCTGCCGTCTGAGCGACTCTTTCTGCTTAAAAAAGGGTTCGCCCATTTTCACGAAGGGCTTGGCTTCGGCGGAGCGCGAGATCACACATCCGTCGTTATTAGACAAAACTACAATCGGCTTGCCCGCGAGATCGGGGCGAAAGGCCGTTTCACACGAGGCGTAAAAGCTGTTCACATCCACCAGCGCAAACATATCTAGCCCGCCGCTTTGATGATAAAAGTGACGACGCCAAAGATATCGAGCGGGACGTCATCGGTCACGGGAATCGGGGACCAGGCGCTGTTCATCGGCAACAGCATCACCGTCGGGCGAAGCTGCAGGCGCTTCACGGTGAAGGCACCGTCAATGGCCGCAATCACAATATCGCCCTGCGACGCCGTTCTTGAGCTGTCAACGATAAGCAAATCTCCTTCGCCGATTCCCCCTTCCACCATCGAGTCCCCCGCCGCCTTCACGAAGTAGGTCGCGCCGGGATTGCGCACCAGCAGCTTATTGAGATCGATACGCTGCTCAACATAGTCCTGAGCCGGTGACGGAAACCCGCACTGCACCAGGTCGCCAAAAAGAGGTAAAGAAGAGTCAGGGCAATGCGCCGCAGGTTTGAGAAGGTTCATGATACCGCCAATGCAAATACTGTTTATATATACAGTATCAGGTAAAAAAGACACTTCAAGCAAGAAAACACGCACTTTTGCTAAGCCATTTGTTTTGCAAACGAAAAAACTCTAGCCCGCAGACAGAATCCATAAAAGCCTTAAGGTGTAATGAAAAAGAGCATAGTGATATGGTCAACAGCAGGCCCGTTACCCAACAAAAGGATGCGTGATGACACAGCCAGAGATTCAGGATTTGCTTAACCAGCTCGAAACCCCGGAAGATGCCGCGGCGCTGAGCTGGGTGGAAAAACAAAACCAGCGCACCACGGACAGGTTCGCCAAAGGAGAACGTTTTCAACAGATGCGGGGCGCCATCCTGCGGTCGCTTGACGATAAAACCAACATTCCCTGGGGAAGCCATTACCGCGAAAAGGTCTATAACTTCTGGCAGGATGACGAGCATCCTCGGGGCATCTGGCGCCGGACGTCTGAAGCCTCTTATCTGACGGCCACGCCGGAATGGGAAACGGTGCTGGATATCGATCGCCTGAATGAAGACGAAGACGCGAACTGGAGCTACCACGGCGCAGATCTGCTTCATCCTGACTACTCGCGGGCGCTGATCTTTTTATCCAGCGGCGGCGATGCCTGTGAAATACGTGAATTCGATCTGGTGAATAAAACGTTTATTCGCGACGGTTTTTTCCTGCCGGAAAGCAAAAGCTCGGCAAGCTGGGTGGATGAAAATACCCTGCTGCTGGCGCTGGACGCGGGTGACGACACGCTCACCACCTCCGGCTATCCACGCTGCGCTTACCGCTGGGTTCGTGGCACATCGCCGCAGGATGCCGCGCTGATTTACGCTGGCGAAGCTACGGATATGGCCGTTTCAGCCTGGCATGACGATACCCCCGGTTTTGAGCGCGATCTGGTGCACTGCAGCAAAGACTTCTACCGCGGGCAGACCTGGCTATTGACCGGGCAGGACACGCTGACGCTTATCGCCGTCCCGGAGGATGCCTCCTGCGGATTTTTTAAAGACTGGCTGCTGGTCACGCTAACCTCCGACTGGACAATAGCTGAGACAACCTGGCCCGCAGGTGCCCTGCTGGCTATCGATTTAGCTGATTTTCAGCGAGGTGAGCGCAATTTCATTCCACTCTTCACGCCCAACTCGCGCACCACGCTGCAAGGCTACGGCTCGACCCGTGATTACCTCCTGCTTAACCTGAGCCAGGATGCTGTCGAAAAAGTCGATTTTATAAAAATCGAAAACGGGCAACGCCACTGCGTGAAAACGCTGGAGCTGCCTGATTTTACCAATGTCTCCGCCGGCGGTATTGATGACGAAAGCAATCGCTACCGGCTGGTCAGCCACGGTTTTTTACAGCCGAATAGCCTGAGCTATGGCGATCTGGACAACGATACGCTCGGCCTCGTCAAACAGGATCCGACCTGCTTTGACGCAGCGGAATTTAGCGTGACTCAGCACTTCGCCCTGTCTGAGGACGGCACGCGTATTCCCTACTTCCAGGTCTCAGCCAAAGCGCTAACGCTTTCCGGTGATAACCCAACGCTGCTGTACGGTTACGGCGGGTTTGAGGTCTCTTTAACGCCTCATTACCTCGGTTCGAAAGGCGTGACGTGGCTGCAAAAAGGCGGCGTCTACGTTGTCGCTAATATTCGCGGCGGCGGTGAATATGGCCCGGCGTGGCACCAGGCCGCGCTCAAACAGCACCGCCACCGAGCCTGGGAAGATTTCACTGCCGTCGCAGCCGACCTGGTGGCGCGCAAAATCACCAGCCCCGCCAGGCTTGCGGCCCAGGGCGGCAGCAACGGCGGTCTGCTGATTGGCAATATGCTCACCGACTATCCCACGCTCTTCGGCGCGCTGGTGTGCGAAGTCCCGCTTCTGGATATGCTGAACTACCACAACTGGCTGGCAGGCGCTTCATGGATTGCCGAATATGGCGACCCGGAAGTTGCCGAAGAGCGAGAGTGGCTGCTGCGCTACTCGCCGTTCGACAAGGTGTCCGCCGACGTGGATTATCCCCCCACGCTGTTTACCACCGGCACTCAGGATGACAGAGTCAGCCCGGCGCACGCCCGCCGGATGGTGGCGCGTATGCAGCAGCAAGGGCATGACAATGTCTGGCTGTATGAGGAAACCGATGCGGGCCACGGCAGCGCGCCGGAAAATAGCCAGACGGCGTCTCATCAGGCGATGATAGAAGAGTTTCTCTGGCAGATGCTGAGCGGGAAATAAATAAGCCAGGGCGGTGCATAAAGGGCGCACCGCCTTTTCATTAGATGTACTAATCCATAAGCATATTTTTTAATTTTTATTTATCGTTCAAACGCTATTTAATCCGTCTTCAATCACCTGAAGGAGACCGATACATGTCTGGCGAAAATAACCTTGAAATCCTGCTGAGCAATGCCGCTCCCGAGCTTAATCCCGGGAAATATGTCTTTTGCACTTTAGCCTCACCTTCTGCGGAAATAAAAGATGCCGCCATTGTGACCGTGCGCGAGGCTGAGGGCGTGACGCTGGTTCTGCCGCAGGATCTGGCGGATAAACATGCCGTTAGCTACGACTATGTCGCCAGTTGGGTAACCCTGAAAATTCACTCGTCCCTCGCCGCCGTGGGCCTTACCGCCGCGTTTTCACGCGTGCTGGCAAATAAAGGCATCAGCTGTAACGTGGTGGCGGGTTATTACCACGACCATATTTTCGTGGCTCATAAAGACACCGAATCGGCGATGGCGGCATTATCGTCTTTGTCATCGGCTATATAAGCAGGCAAATAAATAAGGGGGGCCTTTCGCCTCCCCTGACAACAGGCTATTAGCTGCGGATAAATTTCAGGATGTCCGCATTGATGGTATCGGCATGCGTGGTATGCATTCCGTGAGGATAGCCGGGATAGATATGCAGTGTGCCGTTGCTGAGCAGCTTGTCCTGCAGAATGGCAGCATTTTTATAAGGCACAATCTGATCGTCATCGCCCTGCAGTACTAAGACGGGAACGGTGATGGCTTTCAGATCGTCGGTCTGATCGGTTTCTGAAAACGCTTTAATACCGTCATAGTGCGCTTTTGCGCTGCCGGTCATGCCCTGCCGCCACCAGTTCCGGATGCTGCCCTCGGCGACTTCTGCCCCCTGGCGGTTAAAGCCGTAGAACGGGCCAGAGGCTACATCAAGGTAAAACTGCGCCCGGTTTGCCGCCAGCGCTTTACGGAAGCCGTCGAAAACGTCGAGCGGCGTTCCGCCCGGATTGTTCGCCGTTTTCACCATCAGCGGCGGAACGGCACTGACTAAAACGGCTTTCGCCACGCGCCCCTGAGGCTGCCCGTATTTGGCCACATAGCGAGCTACCTGCCCACCGCCGGTTGAGTGCCCCACGTGCACGGCATTTTTCAGATCCAGATGCTCCGCTACCGCCGAGGCATCCGCAGCATAATGATCCATATCATGCCCTTCACTGACCTGGTCTGAACGGCCGTGCCCGCGACGGTCGAACGCGATAACCCGGAAGCCTTCGCCTAAGAAAAACAGCATCTGGTTATCCCAGTCATCGGCGCTTAACGGCCAACCATGATGAAAAACAATCGGCTGAGCCTCTTTCGGCCCCCAGTCTTTATAGAAGATATTGACGCCATCTTTCGTCTTTACGAAGGTCATAAACCTCACTCCTCGTCGCTATGAATTGCGTTTAACCCAGTAAAGCATAGTCGATGGGTGTGGCATGTCCGTAAATCCTGCTGGCATTCGCCGCCGCAATCCGTACCATACACGCCAGCATGACACGCTGTGCGTGTTGGATTCAGAGCCCGAGACTTTCATGACCACTCAAAAAGAACAGTACAACCTGAACAAGTTACAGAAACGCCTGCGTCGCAACGTGGGTGAAGCGATTGCCGATTACAACATGATTGAAGACGGCGACCGCATTATGGTTTGCCTTTCCGGCGGCAAAGACAGCTACACCATGCTGGAGATTCTGCGCAACCTTCAGCAGAGCGCGCCAATCAGTTTTAGCCTCGTGGCGGTCAACCTCGACCAGAAACAGCCTGGCTTCCCTGAGCATATTCTGCCGGCTTATCTGGACAGCATCGGCGTTGAATACAAGATTGTAGAAGAGAACACCTACGGCATCGTTAAAGAGAAGATCCCGGAAGGCAAAACCACCTGCTCTCTGTGCTCGCGCCTGCGCCGCGGCATTCTGTATCGCACCGCGACCGAATTGGGCTGTACCAAAATCGCGCTGGGCCACCATCGCGACGATATTCTGCAGACGCTGTTCCTGAATATGTTCTACGGCGGCAAGATGAAGGGTATGCCACCGAAGCTGATGAGCGACGACGGCAAGCACATCGTTATTCGCCCGCTGGCCTACTGCCGCGAGAAAGACATTGAGCGTTTTGCGATTGCCCGCGAATACCCGATTATTCCGTGTAACCTGTGCGGCTCGCAGCCAAACCTGCAGCGCCAGGTGATTGCCGATATGCTGCGCGACTGGGATAAACGCTATCCGGGGCGCATCGAAACCATGTTTACGGCGATGCAGAACGTGGTGCCGTCACACATGTGCGATACCGAACTGTTTGATTTCGCCAATATTACTCACGGTTCAGAAGTCGTGAACGGCGGCGATCTGGCGTTCGATCGTGAAGACATTCCGATGCAGCCGGTTGGCTGGCAGCCGGAAGAAGACGGCGCGGACGCCGCTCTGCAGCGCCTGGATATTCTGGAAATCAAATAATCTTACTTCCCTCTCCGCCCGGAGAGGGAAAACTTCAGTGATGCGCCGGTGGGTCGATGATTGGCCTCGGGTCCGGGTCGGTCGGCGGGTCTGGAATGGGCTGCGGTTTAGGGATCGGGTCAGGTACCGGCACGGGTTCGGTGGGAAAAGCCGGGTCGCTCATCATCAGGCTGTTGCGATACAGCATCGTCATCTCCTGCGTGGGTGAATTCGCCCTTTAAAGCGTAGTCCACAAATGACGGACAAAAAAAAGCCGACTCTTAAAGTCGGCATTGTACGAATCAATTGTGCTATGCAGTAATTCTAAAAAAAGGAAGTAAGACAATATGGAGCGCAACGCCCATCGCTTGACGTTGCATTCACCTGCGAGAGAGAGTTTGCCCCTATGCGGCATTTGGTTTCTTGATTTTGCTCAAGAACAGCGCCGTTTTCAGCGGTTGATCCCATTAAAATGATGCGATTTTACAGCCATCTACTGCGATGTAACCACCAGGCAACACCGCCGATCAAAACCACCAACATAATGCAGAACAGCGCAAAGCCAAACGCCCAGCCGCCCCCGGGAATGCCCCCAAGGTTAACGCCAAACAGCCCGGTTAAAAACGTGCTGGGTAAAAATACCATGGCCATCAGCGACATGGTGTAAGTTCGGCGGTTTAAGGATTCTTGCATCACCTGGGAGATCTCATCGGTCATCACACCCGTGCGGGCGATGCAGGAGTCGATTTCGTCCAGCCCCCTGCCCAGCCTGTCGGCAATGTCCTGCATACGGCGGCGCTGATCGTCGTTCATCCAGCTAAGCCGCTCGCTGGACAGTCGCGCGTAAACATCCCGCTGCGGAGACATGTAGCGACGCATTACGATCAGTTGCTTACGCAGCAGCGCCAGCGCGCCGCGAGGCGGAACCTGCTGGTCGAGCAAATTGTCTTCCAGGTCGATGATTTTGTCGTGCATTTGCTCGATAAATTCACTGGCGTGATCGGTGAGCGCATCACAGGCATCCACCAGCCAGCTGCCGCAGTCGGTCGGGCCGGTGCCTTCATTCAGATCGTTAACCACATCGTCCAGCGCCAGCACCTGCCGCCTGCGGGTTGAAACAATGAGCCGTTCATCGATGTAAAGCCGCACGGCCACCAATTGGTCCGGACGTTCGTCGGTACTGCCGTTGATGCAGCGCAGGGTAATCAGCGTGCCGTCACCGACACGAGAAACGCGTGGACGCATGCTCTCACCGGCTAATGCGTCTCTGACATAGTTGGGCAACAGCGGCGTGTTTGCCAGCCAGTCCGCGCTGTCGGCGTTGGTGTAATTGAGATGCAGCCAGCAGGGATGCTCGCTGTCGATGATTTCGTTGCTGTCGATGGGCTTTACGCCGCCCTTCCCGTCCAGTTGCCAGGCAAATACCGCGTCCGGCACGTGCAGCTCGCTGCCTTTAATTACATCCACTGCGCAATCCTCAAGCTGAGTCAGTTCTTTCTGTCAGTCTAGCCATCTCTGATACGAAGGCAACCGCAAGAAGTTATCAAACGCGCTGAAATTGCAGAGAAAAGCGTAAATAAACCTTAATGGCAGGCGAAAAAAAACCGGGCTATTGCCCGGTTTTTGCTAACGTAGCTGGCTGTCTTTCGAGCCGCGGCGGTTATAACCTGAGAACGTGGCCCGGTGCACATCCTCCGCCTGCTGGCAGCGGATGCACAGCCGCACACCCTGAATCGCCCTGCGCCGCGCGTCTGGAATGCGTTCCCCGCACTCCTCGCAGTACAACAAACTTTCGCCTTTCGGCAACTCACTGCGCGCTCTGGCAACGGCGTCGTCCACGGTGCTGTCGATTTGCTCCTGAACGGCGTCGTCATTGGCCCAACCTGATGCCATTTAGTCACCTCCGCAATCGCTATGTCTGAGGTGACTATAATAACACTTTTACCGCACAAATTTTAGCCAGCACTAATGCTTGATAATGTACATCGTCCGGCTGTAAGCCACGTCTTCCGGGTTGTTAATCGGGTAACCTTTCAGCCAGGGTTTAATCAGGCGACCATTGGTGTACTGGTAGATAGGCGCAATAGGCGCTTTTTCCTGAATGATTTTTTCCGCTGCGTTGTAATCCGTATTGCGCGCTTTATCGGTGGTTTCCAGCGCCGCCTGGGACAGCAGCTTGTCGTATGCCGGGGAGTTAAAGCGTGAAATATTGCCGCTGTGGGTCGAGGTTAACAGCGACAGGAAGGTCGAAGGTTCATTGTAGTCCCCCACCCATGAGGCACGAATCACGTCGAAGTTACCGGTATTGCGGCTATCGATGTACGTTTTCCATTCCTGGTTTTGCAGCTTCACGTCAACGCCCAGATTTTTCTTCCACATTGAGGCAACGGCAATCGCTATTTTCTGGTGGTTTTCGGACGTGTTGTACAGCAGGGTCAGCTTCAACGGTTTGGCATCGCCGTAGCCTGCGGCCCGCAGCAGCATTTTCGCCTGAGCGTTAAGCTCCTGTTGGCTCATCTCTTCAAACGATGAAGAGTCCGGCTCAAAGCCAGCGGTGACGTCAGGCGTAAAACGCCAGGCCGGTTTTTCTCCCGTGCCCAGAACTTTGTCTGCCATAAGGCGGCGATCGATAGTCATGCTTAATGCAAGGCGCACTCGTGGGTCCGCTGTCGGCCCTTTTTGCGTATTAAACGCGTAATAATAGGTGCCAAGCTGTGGCGGCGTGTAGACCTGCCCCGGAATGTCTTTCAGCAGCTTCTGATAGAGGTTTTTCGGGAAAGACTCGGTGATGTCGATATCGCCGGCCAGATAACGCTTGGTTGCCGCCGACTCCTGGTTAATAGGAACAAAGGTCACTTTGGTCAGCACCGTTTTCCCGTTATCCCAATAATTTTTATTCGGCACCACAACCAGCTTCTCGTTCACCACGCGGTCCTGCAGCGTAAATGCGCCGTTGCCCACGAGGTTGCCGGGTTTCGTCCACTCATTACCTAATTTTTCAACGACCGCTTTAGGCGTTGGATAGAAGGCAAAGTTTGCCGCCAGGCCTGGGAAGAACGGCACGGGTTTATCAAGCTGAACGCGCAATGTTTTGGCATCCACGGCCGTTACGCCGAGCTTATCGGCAGGCATTTTTCCGTCGATAATGGCCTGGGCGTTGGTGATACCCGCGAGCGCGGCGAACCAGGCAAAGGAAGAGGTATTTTTCGGGTCAACCAGGCGCTGCCAGCTGTAAACAAAGTCCTGCGCCGTGACCGGTGAGCCGTCGGACCAGCGGGCGTTATCCCGCAATGTAAACGTCCAGACGCGATTGTCGTTGCTTTGCCATTTGGTCGCCACGCCAGGGACCAGCTCGCCTTTTTCGTTTTGGTTAACCAGCCCTTCAAAAAGATCGCGAATAACCTGAATTTCCGGCAGGCCGACCGCTTTGATCGGGTCCAGACTCGCGGGCTCGTCTTTAATATGTCTGACCAACTCCTGACTGCTTGCAAGCTTTGTCCCTGCAGGCACATCCGCCGCCCAGGCGCTTTGCAGCATGGCGGCAACGGCCAACGCACAACAGCTAAAACTGAGGCTTTTTTTCATCGCTTTCCTTCCGTGTTTTTGCATTCAGGAGATTTGTGTAAGTTACTGTAGCGTAATTTATTCTTTTGATTCCAGGAAAAAGCTCACATCTGCGGTTTAAGGTGAGTTTTCCCTAAAAGATTGCTATTAATGACGTTCATAGCCGTCTTATTCAGTGAGAGGAACATCATGCCTGTGACCCGCCCTCGCCCCCAGCGCGGCCATTTGCCGCCGGGCTGTGAACGCTACGGAAAATCAGCATTAGGCGCGCCGCTGCTCTATTTTCCGGCAATAAAAACGGAAGAGCGCAGCGGGCTAATCATTGCCGGCACACACGGCGATGAGAACGCCGCGATGGTGGCGCTTTCCTGCGCTTTAAGGACGCTCGAACCGCAGTTCAGGCGGCATCATGTGGTGCTGGCGGTGAATCCGGACGGCTGCCAGCTTGGCCTGCGTGCAAATGCGCACGGCGTCGACCTGAACCGCAACTTCCCGGCCGCCAACTGGAAAGCGGGTGACACGGTTTACCGCTGGAACAGCAGCGCGGATAAACGTGACGTGGTGTTGTCTACCGGCCAGACGCCGGGATCTGAACCAGAAACTACCGCGCTGTGCCAGCTTATCCATCAGCTGCAGCCCGCGTGGGTTGTCTCTTTTCACGATCCGCTGGGCTGCATTGAAGATCCCCACAGTTCAGCCCTGGGGCACTGGCTGGCCGAGGCGTTTGCGCTCCCGCTGGTGACCAGCGTCGGGTATGAAACGCCGGGGTCGTTCGGCAGCTGGTGCGCCGACCTGGGCCTGCCCTGTATCACGGCTGAATTTCCGCCGATCTCAGCGGATGAAGCCAGCGAGCGCTACCTGCGCGCAATGACCGATCTTTTGCACTGGCACAGGTAAGCTTAAGGGTAGAGTTTTCCGGTTTCAAAATGCAGCGATGGCTCCACGTCTACGGCAAGCCAGGTGGGGCCATCCAGATCGGCAAAACGTACTCTGGCCGCCAGCGGTAACGCGGCAGCAATCGCCCGTGACGTGCAAAGCATACAGCCGAGCATGACGTCAAATCCCTGCTCCCGCGCGGCCTTAGCCAGCAGCAACGCCTCCGTCAGACCGCCGGTTTTATCGAGCTTAACGTTCACCATTTCGTAACGCCCGGCAAGCGCAGGCAGGCTGCTACGCGTGTGGCAACTTTCGTCGGCGCAAATCGGTAGCGGGTGGATAAAATTGGCCAGGGCGCCGTCGTCCCCCGCCGGAAGCGGCTGCTCCAGCATCGCCACGTTGAGGTCTGCCAGCAGCTGGCAGCGCGCGGCCAGGCCATCGCTGCGCCAGGACTCGTTGGCATCCACAATCAAAATAGCTTCGGGTACCGCCGCCCTGATGGCAACCATACGCTCGGTAATAAGACGATCGTCAAGTTTGACCTTAAGCAGGCGGGCGCCTTTCTCCCATAACAAAGCAGCAGATGCAGCCATTTGTTCCGGGGCGGCAATCGTGACCGTTTGAGCCGTGGTCACCATTTCAGGTAATTCAACCGAATTCAGGGCTGATACGCTGGTATGTTTCATCCGGGCTTCTAAGTCCCACAGCGCGCTGTCGATTGCATTGCGCGCCGCCCCCGGCGGCAGAGCCTGCTGCAATTCAGCGCGCGTCATACCGCGTTCAAGCAGTGAAAGTACCGTTGTTACCTGAGCCAGAACCGAAGCATCGCTTTCACCATAGCGCGGGTATGGCGTGCATTCGCCGACGCCTTTCACACCGTCCTCTTCCAGCTCAACCACCACGACAACCGCTTCGCTGCGCGTTCCCCTCGATATCACAAATGGCGTATGGAGCGGCCATGCTTCCTGGTAAACTTTCACTGTTCTCATCGTCATCCTCCCCTGGGGTTATCGCCTGAGTATAGCGAGCCCAGGCTTTTACGTGCACTTTCAGTTTTTTATGTTCATCACGGATTTCCTGGAATACACTGTCCCGGGCGTTAATTTTATGTAAAAGGAAGATTAAACATGTCACAAACCGTTCATTTCCAGGGCAACCCGGTCAAGGTTGCAGGTCAGATCCCACAGACCGGCAGCAAAGCCACTGCATTCACCCTGGTCGCTAAAGATCTTTCTGACGTTGCGCTGAGCCAGTTCGCCGGCAAACGTAAAGTGCTGAATATTTTCCCAAGCATCGATACCGGCGTGTGTGCCGCATCCGTGCGTAAATTTAACCAACTGGCAACCGAGCTGGATAACACCGTTGTGCTGTGTATCTCTGCCGACCTGCCGTTCGCTCAGTCCCGTTTCTGCGGCGCTGAAGGGTTGAACAACGTCGTTACCCTGTCGACCCTGCGTAACCCTGAGTTCCAGCAGGCTTACGGCGTCAGCATTGCCGAAGGCGCGCTGAAAGGCCTGACCGCACGTGCGGTAGTGGTTATCAATGAGAACGATGAAGTGGTGTTCAGCGAGCTGGTGAATGAAATCACCACCGAGCCGGACTACGCTGCGGCACTGGAAGTGCTGAAGGCTTAAGACTCAGGGCCTGTATCAAAAGAAAACCCCGGTTCTCCGGGGTTTTTTATTTTTACTCTTCGCTTTTCTTCTGGCTCAGACCGTATTCGCGCAGCTTGTTGGCAATCGCGGTATGGGAAACTCCCAGCCGTTTTGCCAGCTTACGGGTACTTGGATAACTCCGGTAAAGCTGCGTTAATACCGAGCGCTCAAAGCGGCTGGTAATATCATCCAGCGATCCTTCCATCGCTTCTTCCCCCACAGCCAGGCTGGCCGCGTCAAAGTCCGGCAGCAGGATGTCCTGCGGACGAAGCTCGTAGCCTTCCAGCTGGGTTAAAGCACGATAAATAGCGTTTTTGAGCTGGCGAACGTTACCCGGCCAGCCGTAGCGGGTCAGCACGCTGCTTAAATCGTGAGACAGCTTAGGCCGTGGCACGCCCTGTTCGTCGGCAAAGCGCGCCACGAACAGTTCGGTCAGCGGCATGATGTCCTGCGGACGATCGCGCAGCGGCGGCAGGTTCAGGGTCAGCACGTTCAGGCGGTAATAAAGATCCTCGCGGAACTCACCTTTCTGCACCAGCTCCACCAGATTTTTCTGCGTCGCACAAATTACGCGAACGTCGACATGCACCTCATGCTCTTCGCCTACGCGACGGAAAGTCCCGTCGTTCAGGAAGCGCAGCAGCTTGGTTTGCATGCGCGGCGACATTTCGCCGATTTCATCCAGCAGAACCGAGCCGCCGTTAGCCTGCTCGAAGAAGCCTTTTTTGCCTTCGACGGCGTTGGCATAGGCACCGGCGGCATGGCCAAACAGCTCGCTTTCGATAACGTCATCGGGAATAGAACCGCAGTTAAGCGCCAGATAAGGCTTCTGCGCCCGCGGGCTGCTCAGGTGGCAGGCATTCGCCAGAAGATCTTTACCTGTGCCGGTATCACCCACAATCAATAATGGCGCATTCAGCAGCGCCAGTTTGCGGGCCTGCTCAACTACGTGACGCATTTTCTGACTGACGGCAACAATCTGGTCAAAGGCGCTGAAATCGCTGCTGGAGAGGTTTTGCAACTGACGCCCCATGCGCACCGTAGAACGCAGCATAACAACCGCACCAACCAGCAGCGGCTGCTTATCTTCGCCGTCCAGGTGAACCGGGGTGATCTCCAGCAGGAAGTTTTGCCCGTGGATCACCACATGCTCGGTATGCGAGTCGTGCGGTTCGCTCTCCAGCCAGCGGGTGAAGTTAAAACCGCTAATCAGCGTGCCCGCATTATGGTTACGAAGGCGGTCTTCGCTCTGCCCGAACAGCGTGCAGCTTGCCGGGTTAGCCAGTTCAACTTTACTACGCATATCCAGCGACAGCACCGGCTCCGGCAGCGCTTCAAGCAATGCGCTCAACGCACGATGTTCGCGCTCAGAAGGCATCCACGGCACCTTACGCACGTCCGTGACGTCAGGAATGCGGCGGATTTCAGCCATCAGGCTGCTGAAGGATTCAAAATCAAGGGATGAAAAATTAAGGTAAATACGCCCAATCGGGTCAATTTCGATACCGCGCAAATCAATGCCGCGCAGCACTAACAGATCGAGCAGTTCACGAGTGAGACCAAGGCGGTCCTGACAAAAGACTTCCAGACGCATGCAGGTGACCTTATTTTACGGTAAACGGCCTATATGACCCTCAGCCAGGCTGAAGGACCTCATAGAGTTGGAAGGATGATAACTCAGTTAGCCGTTAGCAAGAAGATACCTGTCATGAAATGTTGACACTAAAAGGCAAACCACTGGTCAACAAGCGCGAAATTCTTCCGGGGCTGTAAACGACAAAAGGCAGCCGGAGCTGCCCTTTCGTCAATAGCACGGACTCAGCTGGCCGGTTTGTTTTTCCCGGAGGCCAGGGTTTCTTTGAGCTGGACCAGAAGCTGTTTGCGGAAATCGCCCAGCCGGGGTTTGTCACCCTCCAGCCACGGCAGCGGACGGCACAGTTCCATGGCCTTGATCCCCAAACGCGCGGTCAGCAACCCGGCGCCTATGCCCTGCGCGGCACGAGCCGAAAGCCGGGCGGCGATATCCTGCGACATCCAGTCCATACCGACTTCACGCACCAGCTCGCTGGCCCCGGCAAAAGCGATATTCAGCAATACCAGACGGAACAGGCGAATACGGCTAAAGTAGCCCAGCTCGATGCCGTACAGCGTGGCAATGCGGTTAATCAGGCGCAGGTTGCGCCAGGCGATAAACGCCATATCCACCAGCGCCAGCGGGCTGACGGCGATCATCAACGTGGATTCGGCGGCCGAGCGGCTGATTTCACGTCTGGCCTGCGCGTCCAGCACCGGCTGAACCAGCTGGGCATAGAGCGCCACAACTTCCCGGTCGTTATGGGTTTCGTGAATGGAGGCGTACCAGCGCTGCAGCGCCGGATGGCCTTTATCCAGCCCGGCCTGGCTGGCTAATTTTTCGCAGAACGCTCGCCCTTTCCCGGTTCCGTGGCTGGCAAGCAGCTCGCGGGCCTCGTCGCGCTCCTCTGCGCGCTGGCGTAAACGCCATAAACGCCGCCATTCGCCGGCAATGGAGCCGACGCCGGCCGCAACGATAAGCCCACCGGCTATGCCGCCGCCGAGCGCTATCCAGTCTTGATTAACAAAGGCGTTGTGGGTCCACTGCACGCCCTGCGCGACGACGCTAACGCCAAACAGCGCCAGCCCGGCGGTGACCATTTTACGCCACAGGCTGCGTTTCGGCCTCAGCGCAGCGTCAATAACCGCCTCTGCCTGCCCTTCTTCTTCGGCAAGCGTTTCAGGGCTGGTCACGACCGGCGTAAACTTTTGAGCCTCTGGTTCACTGAACGCATGAGCCGCTTTCCAGTCCTGCTCTTTGTCCGCCTCCAGCGGCTGCGCAAAATCGATGCGCGGTTTAATAGGATCGCTCATCGCAATTTATCTCCAATCAGGAATTCCAGCGCCGCGTCCATTCGAATGTGCGGCAGCGGACGGTCAACGTCCATCACCTGCGGGCGGAATTGTTCAAACTGAAAACCCTGGTTCTGCCAGAAAGCATTGCCGGGCAGGCGCGAAGGGACTTCACCCGGATAGACCGTCAGCGGTTCACCATCGCTAAGGCGGTTGCCGCGCAGCGCCGGAATTTGCTCGCCCTGAACTTCAACCATGCCGCTCTGCGTGGCCTGAACCGAAGCCAGCCCCATGCAGTCCATAGTGATACCTTCGAAGGCCGCATTTTGCCAGGCGTCCTGCACCAGCTGCTGCAGTAGAGAGACCATGTTGGCGTGCTGATCGACAGTAACGTGATCGGCTTTGGTCGCGGCAAACAGCAGCTTATCGATAACCGGTGAAAACAGGCGGCGGAACAACGTGCGCTGCCCGTAATGGAAGCTTTGCATTAGCTGGGTTAACGCCAGCCGCATGTCGTTAAACGCCTGCGGCCCGCTGTTGAGCGGCTGCAGGCAGTCCACCAGCACGATCTGGCGGTCGAAGCGCAGGAAGTGATTCTTATAGAACCCTTTCACCACCTTTTCACAGTAGTAATCAAAGCGCGCACGCAGCATACCGATATTGCTGTTTTTATCCGCCTGCGCAAGTTTCGACTCGCCGTAATCGTCGACGTCCGGCCACGGGAAGAACTGCAGGGCCGGAGCTCCGGCCATATCTCCGGGCAGGACAAAACGCCCCGGCTGAATAAAGTGCAGCCCTTCTTTTTTGCAGCGCATCAGGTAGTCGGTCCACGCCTCAGAGATAGCGGCGAGGCGGTTTTCATCCGCGGGTGCAAGAGGATCCAGCCCTTCACAAAGACGACGCCATTGGGCAGACCATTCGGCGCGCTGCCCCTGCAGCAGGCCGGTCATCTGTCGCGACCAGCTGAGGTAATCCTGCGCTAACATGGGCAGGTCGAGCAGCCACTCGCCCGGATAATCCACGATTTCCAGGTACAGCGTTGAAGTGTCTTTGAAGTGGCGCAGCAGCGAGTCGTTGGAACGGTAGCGCAGCGCCAGGCGCATTTCGCTCACGCCGCGAGTCGGCGTCGGCCAGGCCGGGGGCGTGCCGAAAAGCTGCGCCATACCTTCATCATAGGTGAAGCGTTGAATGCCCAGGTCACGCTGGGGGACGCGCTTAACGCCCAGCAGCCGCTCTTCGCGCGCGGCGCTCAACATCGGCAGGCGTGCGCCGGTATGAATCCCCAGCAGCTGGTTGACCATCGCGGTGATAAACGCCGTTTTACCGCTGCGGCTCAGCCCGGTCACCGCCAGGCGTAAATGACGATCGACGCCCCGGTTCACCAGGGCGTTAAGTTCGTTTTTGATTCGGTTCATAAGCGTCCTGATTGCCTTCCGTTTCGGGAAATACCTTCATTGATAATATCAAATGGGGCGAAATGCCACGAATCAAAGCGTTATGGCGAGAATTCTTACCGTTGCAGGAGGGTTATTTTGCCATACGGCGGTCGTAACGATCGGAGACGTTACGCAGGATGCGGGTCAGCAACGGCTCCAGCACCACGGCCAGCACCATTTTAAGTGGACGACGGGCAACAGATTTTATTGCCCACGCGGCAAAACCGGCCGGGCCGAATCGCAGGGCGGCAAGCAGAGCCAGCTTACCGGCGAGTTTCAGGCCTGGTTTGGCTTTCTGACTGACGGTATGGAATGTAGTCATTGTCTCTCCAAAAGTGGTTAATTGCGGTGTGCGGTGGGCATTGAACCTGGGCGCCCTCACCCCGGCCCTCTCCCCCCAGGAGAGGGAGAAAACCTGTTTATCCCCTCGCCCTCAGGGAGAGGGTTGTTTTTAAAGCTGACGGAAACGGCTGCGAAGCGTAAAGGTGTCAGAGGTGATGTAACGTTCCATAGAACGCAAACGTTGTTCACCCGCTGCCAGCTCCGCATCCACCTCGTTCAGCAAATCACGGCTGGTGGGCTGGGCGTTTTTTTCATCTGCGCCTTGGGGCATCGGATCGAGGACAAAGGTCATCACGATGTAGGCCACCAGCACAAAAAACGACAGGCCAAAGAATATCGACAAAATGGCAATGGCGCGGACCAGCTTTACCGGGACATCAAGATACTGCGCAATGCCCGCGCAAACGCCTTTCACCATCCCTTTTTCAGGGATGCGCCACAGCTTACGACCGGAAAATGAATTCACCATTAGTTGTTTCTCCAGTTCGGGTGTTCGGCATCAAGGATCTGTTCCAGAGACTGAATACGCTCCCGCATCTGTCGCGCCTCATCGGTCAACTGGGCGAGGCGCTGCTGTTCACTCTGTGAAAGCTGCTCCCCGTTAGGACGGTTGCTGTAGTGAAGCCACAGCCAAATCGGCGCCACAAACAGCACAAAGATGGTCAGCGGGATAGCAAGAAAAAGCGCGGTCATGTGTACTCCTTACAGGTCAGGCTTGAATCGCGGTACGCCCTGCGCACCGCGGCCTGGATTATTATTGACGATCCTGGTTCATTTTAGCTTTCAGCGCAGCTATCTGGGCGCTGATTTCATCATCGGCTTTCAGTTCGGCAAACTGGGTGTCCAGCGACTTCTGTTTGCCAAACCCGTGGCTTTCCGCCTCGGACTCCATCTGGTCGATGCGGCGTTCGAAAGATTCGAACCGCGCCATGGCTTCGTCCAGTTTACCGCTGTCCAGCTGGCGGCGAACGTCGCGAGAAGAAGACGCAGCCTGGTGACGCAGGGTCAGTGCCTGCTGGCGAGCACGAGTTTCGCTCAGTTTGTTTTCCAGCTCACCAATTTCTTTCTTCATGCGCGCCAGGGTTTCATCCACGTGAACCACTTCATTTTCCAGCGTCACAATCAGGTCGGTCAGCTTCTGTTTTTCAATCAGCGCGGCACGAGCCAGATCTTCTTTTTCTTTACGCAGCGCCAGCTCGGCTTTTTCCTGCCATTCGGCCTGCTGCGCGGTAGCTTGTTCAACGCGGCGGCTCAGCTGTTTCTTCTCGGCCAGCGCGCGAGCTGAAGTGGAGCGAACTTCCACCAGCGTGTCTTCCATTTCCTGAATCATCAGACGCACCAGCTTTTGCGGGTCTTCCGCTTTCTCCAGCAGGGAGTTGATGTTCGCATTCACGATGTCGGCAAAACGAGAAAAAATACCCATTATTCAATCCTCTTAAGTCATTATTTCAGGTGCCTGACTCTCTTCGGGTGCCAGATACTCTGCTCGCAAAAGATATTGCAGCATCCGTGCCAACTTTTTAATTCATTGATTTATCAGCATTCACGCGAATTTGACGTCAATACAAAAACCGCTATAGTGGTTAAATTAACTAACTATTAGGGAATTTAGCCATGTCAGAAAACAAGGATAGCCTGATCGGAGAAGCCAACAGCTTCCTCGAGGTCATGGAGCAGGTTTCCCGCCTGGCGCCGCTGAACAAACCCGTGCTGGTTATCGGCGAGCGCGGTACAGGTAAAGAGCTGATAGCCAACCGCCTGCACTTCCTGTCACAGCGCTGGCAAGGGCCTTTTATCTCCCTCAACTGTGCGGCGCTTAACGAAAACCTGCTCGACAGCGAACTGTTTGGCCATGAAGCGGGCGCATTTACCGGCGCGCAGAAGCGTCATCAGGGGCGTTTCGAACGCGCGGAAGGCGGGACCCTGTTCCTTGATGAGCTGGCCACGGCCCCGATGCTGGTGCAGGAAAAGCTGCTGCGCGTGGTGGAGTACGGCGAACTTGAGCGCGTTGGCGGCAGCCAGCCGCTGCAGGTTAATACCCGGCTGGTTTGCGCCACCAACGCCGATTTGCCGGAGCTGGCGGAACAGGGGAAATTCCGCGCCGACCTGCTCGACAGGCTGGCGTTTGACGTGGTGATGCTGCCGCCCCTGCGCGAACGGCGCTCTGATATCCTGCTGCTAGCGGATCACTTTGCGATTCAAATGTGCCGGGAACTCAATCTACAGCTGTTCCCTGGCTTTACCGATCGCGCCTGCGAGACGCTGCTGAACTATGGCTGGCCGGGCAACATCCGCGAGCTGAAAAACGTGGTCGAACGCTCGGTGTATCGCCACGGTTCGAGCGATGAAGCGCTGGACACTATTATTCTCAATCCCTTTACCCGCCGCCCGGCCCCGCTTTACCCGGCGCAAAAGCAGACCGATGCTGCGCTGCCCGCCCTGCCGCTCGATCTGCGAAACTGGCAAAACGAGCAGGAGAAAAGCCTGCTGGAGCAAAGCCTGAAACAGGCGGTATTTAACCAACGTCGGGCTGCAGAACTGCTGGGCGTGAGTTATCATCAGCTACGTGCGATGCTGAAAAAGCATCAGTTAACCAGCCCAACGCCCGACTGAACGGCGTTTTTTTCATCGTCCTGCGCAGAAAATTGCCGATCGTCACCAGTAATTTTGGGGAGAAGGCAAGAGTGCGATACACTTTGCCTATCACCTGAGATAACTCAAAAACTTATGCGCGGAATGCTCTCCTCCCTGTTACTGGGTTTATGCTGCCTGAGCGGCGCGGCACATGCCGCAGCGCCCGCTGAAAAACCGGCAGATATTCGCCGCAGTGGGTTCGTTTATTGCGTCAACGGGCAGGTCAACACCTTCAACCCACAGATGACCAGCGGCGGCCTGACCGTCGACACGCTGGCGGCACAGCTTTACGACCGCCTGCTGGACGTCGACCCTTATACCTATCGCCTGGTGCCTGAGCTGGCGGAAAGCTGGGAAGTGCTGGATAACGGCGCGACCTATCGCTTCCACCTGCGCCGCAATGTCCAGTTCCAGACCACCGCATGGTTTAAACCCGGCCGCACGCTGAATGCCGATGATGTGGTGTTTACCTTCGAGCGTATTTTCGACCGCAACCACCCGTGGCATAACGTTAACGGCGGCAGCTATCCCTATTTCGACAGCCTCCAGTTCCCGGAAACGGTGAAAAGCGTTCGCAAGCTGGATGACAATACCGTTGAATTCCGCCTCAATAAGCCGGACGCCTCTTTCCTCTGGCACCTGGCTACGCATTACGCCTCGGTGATGTCCGCCGAATATGCCGCGCAGTTGACCAAAGCCGATCGTCAGGAACTGATGGACAGGCAGCCGGTCGGCACCGGCCCGTTCCTGCTGAGCGAATACCGCGCGGGCCAGTACATTCGCCTTGCCCGTAACCAGCACTTCTGGCGCGGCGTGCCGCTGATGCCGCAGGTAGTGGTTGACCTCGGTTCCGGCGGCACGGGGCGACTTTCCAAGCTGCTGACCGGCGAATGCGACGTGCTGGCCTGGCCTGCGGCAAGCCAGTTGACTATCCTGCGTGACGATCCGCGTTTACGCCTGACGCTGCGCCCCGGCATGAACATCGCCTATCTGGCGTTCAACACCAATAAGCCGCCGCTGAATAACCCGGCCGTGCGTCATGCCCTCGCGCTGGCGATCAATAACCAGCGCCTGATGCAGTCTATTTATTACGGCACCGCTGAAACCGCGGCGTCTATTCTGCCCCGCGCTTCCTGGGCTTACGATAACGACGCAAAAATCACCGAGTACAATCCGGCTAAGGCCCGCGAACAGCTGAAAGCGCTGGGCGTGAATAACCTGGAGCTGCGCCTGTGGGTGCCCACCAGCTCTCAGGCCTGGAACCCAAGCCCGCTGAAAACCGCCGAGCTTATTCAGGCCGATATGGCGCAGATTGGCGTGAAGGTGATCATCGTGCCGATGGAAGGCCGCTTCCAGGAAGCGCGCCTGATGGACATGAATCACGACCTGACGCTTGCCGGTTGGGCAACGGACAGTAACGACCCGGACAGTTTCTTCCGCCCGATGCTGAGCTGCGCGGCGATTGGCTCGCAAACCAACTATGCGCGCTGGTGTAACCCGCAGTTCGACAGCGTGCTGCAAAAAGCGCTTTCTTCCCAGCAGCTTTCCGCCCGAATTGAAGCCTATAACGAAGCGCAGGATATTCTCTCTGCCGAGCTGCCGGTGCTGCCGCTGGCCTCTTCGTTAAGGCTACAGGCCTACCGCTATGATATGAAAGGCCTGGTGCTGAGCCCGTTCGGCAACGCCTCGTTTGCGGGCGTGTCCAGGGAAAATGTTGAGGTGAAAAAATAATGATCATCTTTACTTTACGCCGCCTTTTGCTGCTGCTGATCACCCTGCTGTTCCTCGCGGTGGTCGGCTTTAGCCTCAACTATTTCACCCCGCACGCGCCGCTGCAGGGCGCCTCGATGTGGAACGCCTGGGTGTTCTGGTTTGAAAGCCTGCTGCACTGGGACTTTGGCGTGTCCAGCATTAACGGCCAGTCGATCAACGAACAGTTACGCGATGTATTCCCGGCAACCATGGAGCTGTGCATTCTGGCCTTTGGCCTGGCGCTGCTGATTGGCATTCCGGTGGGCATGCTGGCGGGCATTATGCGCAATAAGTGGCAGGATAAGCTGATCAGCGCCCTGGCGCTGGTGGGCTTTTCGATTCCGGTGTTCTGGCTGGCGCTGCTGCTGACGCTGTTCTTCTCGCTGACGCTGGGCTGGTTCCCCGTGTCCGGCCGCTTTGATTTACTTTACGAGGTGAAGTCCGTCACCGGGTTTGCGCTGGTGGATGCTTGGCTCTCTGATTCCCCTTACCGCAGCGAAATGATCGTCAGTGCCCTGCGTCATATGGTGCTGCCGGTGGCCGCGCTCGCCGTCGCCCCGACCACCGAAGTCATTCGCCTGATGCGTATCAGCACCATCGAAGTGTTCGATCAGAACTACGTCAAAGCGGCCGCCACGCGTGGGCTTTCGCGCTTTACCATTTTGCATCGCCACGTGCTGCATAACGCGCTGCCGCCGGTGATCCCACGTCTGGGCCTGCAGTTTTCAACCATGCTGACGCTGGCGATGATCACCGAAGTGGTCTTCAGCTGGCCGGGCCTTGGCCGCTGGCTGATCAACGCCATTCGCCAGCAGGACTATATGGCTATTTCCGCCGGGGTGATGGTCATTGGCTCGCTGGTGATTATCGTTAACGTGATTTCCGATATTTTGGGCGCTATGGCCAACCCACTGAAGCATAAGGAATGGTATGCCTTACGATAGCGTCTACCGCGAAAAGCGGCCGCCAAGCACGCTGCGCCTGACGTGGCGGAAATTTTATGGCGACACCACCGCGATGATTGGTCTCTACGGCTGCGGCGGCCTGGCGATACTGTGCCTGTTTGGCAGCCTTTTTGCCCCTTATCAGATTGATCAGCAGTTCCTGGGCTATCAGCTTCTGCCGCCGTCCTGGTCCCGCTACGGCGAGGTGTCGTTCTTCCTCGGTACCGACGATCTCGGCCGTGACGTGCTGAGCCGTCTGCTGAGCGGCGCTGCACCAACGGTAGGAGGCGCGTTTGTCGTTACCCTTGCGGCGACAGTCTGCGGCATCGTGCTCGGCGTTATCGCCGGCTCAAGCCACGGCCTGCGTTCGGCGGTGCTGAACCATATCCTTGATACGTTGCTTTCTATTCCTTCCCTGCTGCTGGCGATTATTGTTGTGGCTTTTGCCGGCCCGCATCTGAGCCACGCGATGTTTGCCGTCTGGCTGGCGCTGCTGCCCCGCATGGTGCGCTCGGTGTACAGCGCGGTCCACGACGAGCTGGAAAAAGAGTACGTGGTTGCCGCCCGCCTTGACGGCGCCTCTACGCTGAATATTCTGTGGTTTGCCGTCATGCCTAATATCACCGCCACGCTGGTCACCGAAACCACGCGCGCGCTGTCTATGGCTATTCTGGATATTGCCGCGCTGGGCTTTCTCGATCTTGGCGCGCAGCTGCCTTCTCCGGAATGGGGCGCGATGCTGGGCGACGCCCTGGAGCTGATTTATGTTGCGCCGTGGACTGTTATGCTGCCGGGTGCCGCCATCATGATAAGCGTGCTGCTGGTTAACCTGCTTGGCGACGGCCTGCGCCGCGCGATTAATGCGGGGGTGCAATAATGCCGTTACTTGATATCCGCAATCTGACCATCGAATTTATGACGTCTGAAGGCTGGGTAAAGGCCGTCGACCGCATCAGCATGACGCTTGCCGAAGGGGAAATTCGCGGCCTGGTCGGCGAGTCCGGCTCGGGGAAAAGCCTCATCGCCAAGGCTATCTGCGGCGTAACCAAAGATAACTGGCGCGTGACCGCCGACCGCATGCGCTTTGATGATATTGACCTGCTGCGGCTCTCCCCACGCGAACGCCGCCGCCTCGTCGGCCATAACGTGTCGATGATTTTCCAGGAGCCACAGTCTTGCCTGGATCCTTCAGAAAGGATTGGCCGTCAGCTGACCCAGAACATCCCCGGCTGGACCTACAAAGGCCGCTGGTGGCAGCGCTTTGGCTGGCGAAAACGCCGCGCTATCGAACTGCTGCACCGCGTGGGGATTAAAGATCATAAAGACGCCATGAGCAGCTACCCGTACGAGCTGACGGAAGGCGAATGCCAGAAGGTGATGATTGCCATTGCGCTGGCAAACCAGCCGCGCCTGCTGATTGCCGACGAGCCGACTAACGCCATGGAGCCGACGACGCAATCGCAAATCTTCCGCCTGTTGACCCGGCTGAACCAGAATAACAACACCACGATCCTGCTGATTAGCCACGACCTGCAGATGCTGAGCCATTGGGCGGATAAAATTAACGTTATGTACTGCGGGCAAACCGTGGAGAGCGCCACCAGCGAAGAGCTGGTGACCGTGCCTCATCATCCGTATACCCAGGCGCTCATCCGCGCTATTCCTGATTTTGGTAGCCCGATGCCGCACAAGAGCCGGTTAAATACCATGCCGGGAGCCATTCCTTTGCTGGAACAGCTGCCAATGGGCTGCCGTCTTGGCCCCCGCTGCCCTTACGCCCAGCGAAAATGCATTGAAGCGCCAAGGCTTGAAGGGGCTAAGAACCACCTGTATGCCTGCCACTTCCCGCTGAATATGGAGAGTCAGTAATGGTCGAAACGCTGCTGGAAGTTCGCAATTTAAGTAAGACGTTTCGCTACCGTACCGGCCTGTTCCGCCGCCAGCACGTCGAGGCGGTCAAGCCGCTTAACTTTACGCTGCGCGAGAAGCAAACGCTCGCCATTATCGGCGAAAACGGGTCGGGTAAGTCTACGCTGGCGAAAATGCTGGCGGGGATGATTGAACCTACCACCGGCGAGCTGGTGATTGACGATCACCCTCTTCACTTCGGCGACTACTCCTGGCGCAGCCAGCGGATCCGCATGATATTTCAGGATCCGAGCACCTCGCTGAACCCGCGCCAGCGCATCTCGCAGATTCTGGACTTCCCGCTGCGGCTGAATACCGAGCTTGAGTCTGAGCTGCGCCAGAAACGCATTCTGGAGACGCTGCGTATGGTCGGCCTGTTGCCGGATCACGCCAGCTACTATCCGCATATGCTC
This sequence comes from Cedecea sp. P7760, assembly GCF_013386425.1. NCBI lineage: Bacteria > Pseudomonadati > Pseudomonadota > Gammaproteobacteria > Enterobacterales > Enterobacteriaceae > Cedecea > Cedecea sp. P7760. Next base: position 62,902 of record NZ_JACARU010000074.1, read on the forward strand.
GCTCCGGGGCAAAAACAGCGTCTGGGCCTCGCCCGCGCGCTGATTCTGAGGCCGAAGGTGATTATTGCCGACGAAGCGCTGGCCTCGCTGGATATGTCCATGCGCTCACAGCTGATTAACCTGATGCTTGAGCTGCAGGAAAAACAAGGTATCTCTTATATTTACGTGACCCAACACATTGGCATGATGAAGCACATCAGCGACCAGGTGATGGTGATGCACGAAGGCGAAGTGGTGGAGCGCGGCAGTACGGCTGACGTGCTGGCCTCCCCGCTGCATGAACTGACTAAGCGGCTGATTAACAGCCACTTCGGCGAGGCTTTAACCGCTGACGCCTGGCGCAGGGATCGTTAATTCGCACTTTTCCTAACGGAAAAGTGGTCGGATTAACGCTTGCGTGGGAGTCATGTTAGAATCGCCCGGTCTTAACGTCGGCCTGCTTGTTTTTTCACCTGCTGGCCGCAACAACAATGACTATTAAGGATTAAAGCTATGGGTTTTCTTACCGGTAAACGCATTCTGATCACTGGCGTCGCCAGTAAACTCTCCATTGCCTACGGTATCGCACAGGCGATGCATCGCGAAGGCGCCGAGCTGGCTTTCACCTACCAGAACGAAAAGCTGAAAGGCCGTGTGGAAGGTTTTGCTGCAGAGCTGGGCTCAAGCCTCGTGCTGCCATGTGACGTGGCTGAAGATGAGAGCATCGAAGCGCTGTTTACCGAACTGGCGAAAAGCTGGCCGAAATTTGACGGTTTCGTTCACTCCATCGGCTTCGCCCCAGCCGACCAGCTGGATGGCGACTATGTGAACGCCGTGACCCGCGAAGGCTTTAAAATTGCCCACGACATCAGCGCCTACAGCTTCGTGGCAATGGCTAAAGTGTGCCGTGAAATGCTGAACCCTGGCTCCGCCCTGCTGACCCTGTCCTACCTGGGCGCAGAGCGTGCTATCCCTAACTACAACGTTATGGGTCTGGCAAAAGCGTCTCTGGAAGCTAACGTTCGCTACATGGCTAACGCTATGGGCCCAGAAGGCGTGCGCGTAAACGCCATCTCCGCTGGCCCAATCCGTACTCTGGCTGCCTCCGGCATCAAAGATTTCCGTAAAATGCTGGCCCACTGCGAAGCGGTTACCCCAATTCGCCGTACCGTAACCACCGAAGACGTGGGTAACTCCGCAGCCTTCCTGTGTTCCGACCTGTCTGCCGGTATCTCCGGTGAAGTGGTTCACGTTGACGGCGGCTTCAGCATCGCTGCCATGAACGAGCTGGAACTGAAAGACTAATTTCAGCTTCAGAGTGAAGCGGGCTACGGCCCGTTTCGCTATTTCACTCTGTATTTCCCGCCTTTCTCCTAATTAGTTATACCTTTCCGATATTTATTATCACCGATCATTCTTTTGTCACCTCCCGTGCTTGCGCCAGGATAAAACAGCGAACCAGGCCCGGCATCCACGTTGTATCCGGGTCTGCAAACTTTTTGACCAAGGAACGACCATGGAACAACGCCGCTTTTCTGGTAAAAGCCACTGGTATCATGAAACCCAGTCCAGTCTGTGCCCGGCGGATGTGCTGCCTTTAGTTCCCGAAGCGGCGCAGGTTGAAGACCGCTTTCTGCTTGATTTAACGCTCTCTGAAGCGCAGCTGATTGTCGAAGCCCCGTGGCTCGATGCAGCCCGAGCCGCTTCCGACGTGCTGCTCCCGGACAGCATCCACGTCACGCGCCTGCATACTCTCAGCAGCTATGACCGCCTGAGCACGGCGCTGACCGTCGCGCAGGTTTACGGCGTACAGCGACTTTGTAACCACTACGCCGCTCGCCTGGCACCACAGCCCGGCCCGGATTCCTCTCGTGAAAGTAACCGCCGCCTGACCCAAATCACCCAGTTTGCCCGCCAGCTTGCCAGCCAGCCGACGCTTATCGACGACGCCGCGCTCGCCCAACTGGAAGAGTGTGGTCTCTCCGTGGACGATATCGTCTCATTTACCCAGATTATCGGCTTTGTTGGCTTCCAGGCGCGCGCCATCGCCGTCTGGCAGGCTCAGCAGGGCCTGCCCGCTCGCTGGTTGCCGGGTATTAACGGGCAGCAGGACGCAGAACCCGAGCTGTTTACGCCGCATTCGGCTAGCTGGCAGCCGGGGCTGGCGCCCGTTGAGATGCGATACGCTCGCCCGGAGCAGCTGGAAGCGTTAAGCATCAGCCAGCCGCTGCGCACGCTGCGCGACATTGCCTGGCTGCTGGCCCATGACGATCGGGCGCTCTCTTATCTCAGTCAGCTAACCCGCCTGTTCTGGCAGGCCACCTCACAGCTGTCTAATGACGCGCTGCTGGTTATTATGCTCACGGCGAGAATTAACGGCAGCGCGGCCTGTTTTAGCGATGCGGTAGCGTCCTGGCAGGGAGATGCTGGCCTGCCGGATGCGATGCGTAACGGCGAGCGCGCGCTTAACGCCTGGAGCCATAACCATCCTCGCGAAAAGGCGATCATCCAGGCCGTGCAGTTATTAACCCGCGCGCCGGACAGATTCAGCGCAGCCCAGCTTCAACCTTTGTATGAGCAGGGTTTTAGCGAACAGGAGGCCCTGAGATTACTGGTCGGTGCCGGGCTTGCAGGCTGGATAAACCGCCTGAAAATTGGTCTGGGAAATACCGCCCCAGCGCTGACTCCGTAAGCCTTTGCGGCAATCATCGCTTGCCGCAAGGAACGGTTTCGCGTAAAACTGTCAGCCGCTCTTTTGGCCACGAAAACGAAACGATATGCTTCAGGATAACCCGCTGCTCGCGCAGCTAAAACAGCAACTGCATTCCCAGACTCCACGCGCTGAAGGTGTGGTAAAAGGCACGGAAAAAGGGTTCGGCTTCCTCGAAGTCGACGCCAATAAAAGCTACTTTATTCCGCCGCCGCAGATGAAAAAAGTGATGCACGGCGACCGTATCAGCGCCGTCATTCACACCGATAAGGACCGTGAGTCTGCCGAGCCGGAGACGCTTATCGAGCCCTTCCTGACGCGTTTTGTTGGCCGCGTCCAGAAAAAAGACGATCGCCTGTCGATTGTGCCGGATCATCCGCTGTTAAGAGATGCGATTCAGTGCCGCGCCGCACGTGACGTCAGCCATGACTTCCAAAACGGTGACTGGGCGGTGGCCGAGATGCGCCGCCATCCGCTGAAAGGCGACCGTGGTTTCTACGCGGAATTAACCCAATTTATCACCTTCGGCGACGATCATCTTGCGCCGTGGTGGGTGACACTGTCACGCCATAACCTGGAGCGTGAAGCGCCGGACGGCGTGGCAACCGAAATGCTTGATGATGGCCTGGTGCGTGAAGATTTAACCGCGCTGGACTTCGTCACCATCGACAGCGCCAGCACCGAAGATATGGACGATGCGCTGTACGTTGAAGAACTGGCCGACGGCAAGCTGCAGCTGACCGTCGCCATCGCCGACCCAACGGCGTGGATTGCCGAAGGCAGCAAGCTCGACGGCATCGCTAAAGTGCGTGCTTTTACCAACTATCTGCCTGGCTTCAATATCCCAATGCTGCCGCGCGAGCTGTCAGACGATCTTTGCTCGCTGCGCGCCAACGTTGTCCGCCCTGTCCTCGCCTGCCGCATGACGATTGAGCAGGACGGCGCGATTGCCAGCGACATTCATTTCTTCGCCGCCAACATCGAGTCTAAAGCCAAACTGGTTTATGACGAAGTGTCTGACTGGCTGGAAGAGAAAGGTGACTGGCAGCCGCAGAGCGAAGCGGTTGCGAATCAAATTCGCCTGCTGCAGCGCGTTTGCCTGGCTCGCGGGGAATGGCGTCATACCCACGCCCTGGTCTTCAAAGACCGCCCGGACTACCGCTTTATTCTTGGTGAAAAAGGCGAAGTGTTGGATATCGTGGCCGAGCCTCGCCGCATCGCAAACCGCATCGTTGAAGAGTCGATGATTGCGGCTAACGTCTGTGCCGCCATCGTGCTGCGTGAAAAGCTGGGCTTCGGCGTTTATAACGTTCATACCGGCTTCGATCCTGCCAGTACTGAACAGCTGGCCGCTATGCTGCAAACTCACGGCATCACCGTGGACGCGCAGGAAGTGCTGACCCTGGACGGCTTCTGCAAGCTGCGTCGCGAGCTGGACGCACAGCCAACCGGGTTCCTCGACAGCCGCATTCGCCGCTATCAGTCGTTCGCCGAAATCAGCACCGAGCCTGGCCCGCACTTCGGCCTTGGGCTTGAAGCTTACGCGACGTGGACTTCACCGATTCGTAAGTTCGGCGACATGGTTAACCATCGCCTGCTGAAAGCCATTATTAAAGGCAAAACCGCGGCTCGCCCGGCGGAAGAAACAACAATTCAGATGGCAGAACGTCGCCGCCTGAACCGCATGGCAGAACGTGACGTTGGCGACTGGCTGTACGCCCGCTATCTGAGCCCTAAAGCCGGCACCGATACACGCTTTGCGGCGGAGATTATCGACGTCAGCCGTGGCGGGATGCGCGTCCGCCTGGTTGAGAACGGGGCGGTTGCGTTTATCCCTGCGCCATTCATCCACGCGGTGCGTGATGAGCTGGTTTGCAGCCAGGAAAACGGCACCGTGCAAATCAAAGGCGAAGTCGTTTATAAAGTGACCGACGTTATCGACGTGACCATCGCGGAAGTTCGCATGGAAACCCGCAGCGTTATCGCTCGCCCTGCTGCCTGAGACTGATTTAACCCCACAAAGCCGGGCGCTCTGCCCGGCTTTTTCATATCCGCGATCTCATTGTGCCGATATATTGGACATCCTCTGCAAAAACAAGATCTTTTCCTCTTTAACGGGGCTTTAACATCGGCTTTCTGTTGCTACTATAAATAGTAGATTTAGGTGATATTTTTCCCTGAGGCTCAGGAGCAAGAATGAAAGACGATTTGGAGCAGAACCTGCTTTATCGTTATCTGGGGACTACCAGCCCATACTGGCGTTTACCGGCTGACAGTAACGCCCTACAGCTGGCGGCCAGCGAGGATTCAGACACCGGTCAGGTCGTGGCGCTGGAAGCCGCCCAGGCCGACGAGATTCGGCAGATGACGGTGATCACCTCCAGCCTGACCATGTCTCTGTCGCTATTCGGCATTGAGGTGCCGGTGCATATGGTTGGCCGCAAAGTGTCTAAACGTGAATGGGCAGGCACCGCCTCGGCCTGGCACGATACCCATTCGGTGGCACGAGACCTGGTGCAGGGCCTCTCTTTTGCCGAACAGGTCGTCTCTGAAGCCAATTCAGTGATAGTCATTCTTGATAAGCAGGGAAATATTCAGCGTTTCAACCGGCTAAGCGAAGAGTATACCGGGATGAAAGAGCATGAAGTTATCGGTCAGAACGTTTTTAAGCTGTTTATGAGCCGCAGTGAAGCCGCCGCCTCCAGGCGCAATATCAGCGGATTTTTTCGCAACGGCAGCTCCTATGAGGTTGAGCGCTGGGTAAAAACCCGCAAGGGCCAGCGGCTGTTTTTGTTCCGCAATAAGTTTGTGCACAGCGGCAGCGGCAAAAACGAAATCTATCTGATTTGCTCCGGCACCGACATCACCGAAGAGCGTCGGGCTCAGGAGCGCCTGCGGGTGTTGGCCAACACCGATACCATCACCGGCTTGCCTAACCGCAACGCAATTTATGACCTGATAACCGACGCCATAGAAAAACGTGGGGATACCCAGGTCGGCATCGTTTATCTGGATCTCGACAACTTTAAAAAAGTGAACGATGCCTACGGCCACATGTTTGGCGATCAGCTGCTGCAGGCCGTTTCGCTGGCGATTTTAAGCTGCCTTGAAGAAGGCCAGGTGCTGGCTCGCCTCGGCGGGGATGAATTTATCGTGCTGGCGACCAACACCTCGCAGGGCTCGCTCGAGGCGATGTCTTCCCGCATTTTAACTCGCCTGAAACAGCCGTTCAGGATTGGCCTGATTGAGGTCTACAGCGGCTGCTCACTGGGTATTTCCCTGGCTCCGCAGCACGGCGACGAACGCGAAAATCTGATTCGCAATGCCGATACGGCGATGTACACCGCCAAAGAGAGCGGCCGCGGCAAGTTTTGCGTGTTCTCTCCGGAGATGAACCAGCGGGTCTTTGAGTATCTGTGGCTGGACACCAATTTACGTAAAGCGCTGGATAACGATCAGCTGGTTATTCATTACCAGCCGAAAATGACCTGGCGCGGTGAAATCCGTAGCCTGGAAGCCCTGGTGCGCTGGCAATCACCGGAACGCGGGCTGATCCCTCCCCAGGGCTTTATCTCCTACGCCGAAGAATCTGGCCTGATTGTGCCCCTTGGGCGCTGGGTGATGGTTAGCGTCGTGCAGCAGGTGGCAAAATGGCGGGATAAAGGCATTAATTTGCGCGTGGCGGTCAACGTTTCCGCCCGTCAGCTTGCCGACCAGACCATCTTTAGCGATCTTAAGCAGGCGCTGAAGGATCTGAATTTTGAATACTGCCCGATTGACGTTGAGCTGACCGAAAGCTGCCTCATCGAAAACGAGGTGCTGGCGCTGTCGGTGATTAAGCAGTTCAGCCAGCTGGGCGCGCAGGTTCACCTTGACGACTTCGGCACCGGCTATTCGTCGTTATCGCAGCTGGCCCGCTTCCCTATCGATGCCATCAAGTTGGATCAGTCTTTTGTGCGCGACGTGCATAAGCATTCAGTGTCCCAGTCGCTGGTGAGAGCCATTGTTGCCGTGGCGCAGGCGCTGAATTTGCAGGTGATCGCCGAAGGCGTGGAGAACCAAAAAGAAGACGCCTTTCTTACCAAGAACGGCGTCAACGAACGGCAGGGTTTTCTGTTTGCCAAACCAATGCCCGCAGCCGTATTCGAGCGATGGTTTAAGCGCTATCAGGCCAGAACAAAGCGCTAGCCTGCTTTACGCAAAGCCGTCGAGGTGTGGCGGTTTTGAAGCTGCACCAGTCGTTCCATATAGGCGAGATCTTTGGCCTCAAGGCAAAATGCGGCGTCCACCCAGTCTTCGGTGATATCCATCAGCTCCGAACGCGGCAGCTGCAAAACACGCTGCCGCGCGCGCAGCATCGCCTTCACGCCGTTTAGCTTAGGCTGCAGGGTATCGATGAAGGTGCGCGTGGCCAGGTATCCCTGACCCGGCTCAAACAGCTGATCCACCAGGCCATGCTGGTGGTACCATTCTGCCGTGTGTGACTCACCTTTATAAATCAGCTCTTCAGCAAGCTTCATCCCGGAACGGCGCGCCACCAGAGAATAAGCGCCCATGCCGGGAAACAGGTTGAAGGCAATTTCCGGGAAACCCAGTCTGGCATCACGCTGTGCCAGCAGGAAATGGTGTGCTAACGCCGCCTCAAATCCTCCACCAAGCGCGCTGCCCTCCACCATCGCCAGGCTGATGGCACCGGTATCAAAACCACGGGACGCAGCGTGTACGCAGTCAACGCAGGCCCGTGCGTAGGCACGCAGCGCTTCACGACGCCCGTTCCGAATCGTTTCAACAAAAAAGCCCAAATCGCCGCCGGTATTGTACATTCCGGGGACCAGCGAGCCGGTGACCCAGAAATCAACTTTAAATCCGGCCTTCTGGACGATATATCCCAGATTCATAATTTCCTCTATTAGTCCGTGATTGAAGCAGGGGCGCGGGCGGGCACGAAGCATCATCCAGACGGTACGGCGTTCTTCTTCGTAATATCCAGACAGTTGTGTGAAACGTGCAGTATCGGTGAAGAGTTTGCAGGTTGGTTGGTTGATAACTGTCATAGCCAGATCCTCATAAAATGAATGTGCGGTAATCGCAGGATCAGACTAATCCACGGCTGTTGTTTGATGAATGTGGAGCCGAGATTAATAATTAATGCTTATATGTTGTTCGATAATTTATTGAAGAATAAGGCGAGGATTTCACCGTCTGCCCTTCTCTTTAGCGGCTATTTTTTGCATTATGGACGAATGATTCACTCGCCATTACCGACAGGATTAACAATGCCAACACTGGATCCGCAGCAGCTTGCCAAACGTATTGATACCGTGCTGGATATTTTGGTCGCTAAAGATTATGCCTCCGCGATAAATAACCTTGAGATCCTCAAAGCCGAATTGCTGAGCGTAAATAACGACGGGAATAAAAACGACGGCGAGCAAAAAAAATCGCCCTGGGAAATCTAACGCGTTAAGAAATAAAAGCAGCCCGTCACAAAGGCTGCTTTTCACTTTCATACATCAGCGCCGAATCCACTCCAGCGTTTTGCCATCTGACGAACGCCAACTGCGTAAAAGCCAGCGCAGGACGGTGGCTTTTCAGACTACAGCGTTAGCGATCCAAACGCGCCCTGCCAGTCCTTTTCAAACCCGCCAATCGCCGCCGTTACCGCCGGGGTGACCAGGATTTGTTCGACCACATCAAGAGGCAGCGTAATAGCTTCGCAGCCGGCCAGTAGGCATGACATCGCCTGGTGCGGCGTGCGGAAGCTGGCCGCCAGCACCTTCGAGTCGGGCGCATGCAGCGTTAAAAGCTGCTGCAGATCCTGCACCATCTGAATACCGTCTCCGCCCTGAGCGTCCAGACGGTTCACATATGGCGCAACATATTCAGCTCCCGCCAGCGCGGCCAGCAGCCCCTGCGCCGCGCCATAAACTGCCGTACCCAGCGTTGGAATACTCAGTAACTTCAGCTGTTTAAGCGCCACAAGACCTTCCGGCGTGGTCGGCACCTTCACCACCAGGCCCGGTACCCGAGTCGTTAACAGCTGCGCCTCTTTCACCATTTCATCAGCCTGGCTGGCAATCACCTGCGCGAACAGTTTGCCTTCGCCGCCCAGCGCATCCTGTAAGGCAGGAAGGACTTCCCACAGGGAAATCCCGGCTTTGGCGACGATGGAAGGGTTGGTGGTTACGCCCTGCAGCGGCAGAACCCGGGCCAGACGCTTAACGGCGGCAACATCAGCGGTATCTAAATACAGTTCCATTACGCTCTCCAGAATTAGAGTCATCTCTCACTGCCGGCATCATAACCTGACTGTCGATTGTTTAGCTGATCAATATCAATATAACTTTCATTCGAAAGTAATTTAATTTACGAAAGAAAGCAAAAAGAGAAGATCTCATGCTGTTCAATATTCAGCGTTACTCCACCCACGATGGCCCGGGGATCCGCACGGTTGTCTTCCTGAAAGGATGCTCTCTGGGCTGCCGCTGGTGCCAGAATCCTGAAAGTCGCGCCCGGGAATGCGACGTCCTGCTGGACCACCGCCTGTGCCTTTCCGGCTGCGATCTTTGCCAGCAGGCCGCACCAGATGCCGTTTCTCGTGTTGGAGATGAGTTGATCATCGCTCGCGGCAGGCTTAACGAAGGCACGGTAAACGCGCTCCGGGACTGCTGCCCAACGCAGGCTTTAACCGTCTGTGGAGAAGAAAAAACGGCGGAGGCCATCATGGCTACCGTGCTGCGAGACAAGCCTTTTTACGCCCGAAGCGGCGGCGGTATTACGCTATCCGGCGGTGAACCTTTTATGCAGCCCGCGCTGGCAAAAAATTTGTTGAAACTCAGCAAAGATGCCGGCCTGAATACCGCCGTGGAGTCCTGCCTGCACGTGCCGTGGAAATACATTGAGCCTTCGCTGCCCTTTTTAGATCTGCTGCTGGCCGACCTCAAACACGTAGACAAAGCGCGCTTTCAGCAATGGACCGACGGCAATGCTGAACGCGTAATGGATAATTTCCGCAGGCTCGCGGCTCGCAATGTAGAAATGACCATTCGCGTACCGCTGATTCCCGACTTTAACGCTGATGAAGGCTCTATTCGCGCCATCAGCGATTTTGCCGCCGACGAGATTGGCGCGAAGTCCATCCATTTTCTGCCCTATCACACCTTAGGAATCAATAAATACCATCTGCTGGGTCAGCCCTATCTGGCCGCCAGCAAACCGCTCGATGCGCCCGAACTTCTTCAATTTGCCGAACAGTACGCCAGCCAAAAAGGCATGACCGCCTGGATTAGAGGATAATCATCATGACCGAACTGAACCTGAATTTGCTCAGCCCACGCATCAAGGCGCATAAAGAAGCGCTGATCCATATCGTTAAACCGCCGGTTTGCACCGAACGAGCGAGCCACTACACCGCCGTTTATCAGCAGCATCAGGACAAGCCGCTGCCGGTTCGTCGTGCGATGGCGCTGGCTCATCACCTGGCCGAGCGAACTATCTGGATCAAGCATGACGAACTTATCGTCGGGAACCAGGCAAGCCACGTACGAGGCGCGCCCTTCTTCCCGGAATATACCGTTGGCTGGATTGAGAGCGAAATAGACGAGCTTGGCGATCGTCCCGGGGCCGGGTTCTCGATTTCCGCAGCGGATAAAGCCGTGATGCATGAAATTTGCCCGTGGTGGCGCGGCCAGACGGTACAGGATCGCTGCTACGGGATGTTTACCGACGAACAAAAAGCGCTGCTGGCTACCGGGATCGTTAAAGCCGAAGGCAACATGACTTCAGGCGATGCTCATCTGGCGGTTAACTTCCCGCTACTGCTGGAGCTTGGTATCAGCGGCCTGCGTGAGAAAGTCGCGGAGCGGCGTGGGCGTCTGCAGTTGACCGATTGGGACGATCTGCATAAAGAGCAGTTCCTCAAGGCTATCGACATGACCTTTGTCGCCCTGGGCGACCATATCCTGCGCTACGCAGCGCTGGCGAAGAAAATGGCCGCAGACGAGACACGTGAGGCACGCAGAGATGAACTGCTGGCGATTGCGGATAACTGCGAGCATATCGCCAGCAATCCGCCGGTCACCTTCTGGCAGGCCCTGCAGCTGAGCTACTTCATTCAGCTGGTGCTGCAGATTGAGTCCAACGGCCACTCCGTTTCATTCGGGCGTTTGGATCAGTACCTTTATCCATGGTATCGCCGGGACGTTGAACTGCAGCAAACAACCAGTCGGGAACAGGCGATTGAGCTGCTGCAAAGCTGTTGGTTGAAGCTGCTTGAGGTGAATAAAATTCGCTCCGGCTCGCACTCAAAAGCCTCCGCTGGCAGCCCGCTTTACCAGAACGTCACCATCGGTGGACAGACGCTTATCCACGGCGTAGCGGTGGATGCCGTCAACCCGCTCTCCTACGCGATTCTTGAGTCCTGTGGCCGCCTGCGTTCCACACAGCCTAACCTCAGCGTTCGCTACCATGCAGGCATGAGCAACGACTTCCTCGATGCGTGCGTGCAGGTTATTCGCTGCGGGTTCGGGATGCCGGCGTTTAATAACGATGAGATTGTCATCGACGAATTCATCAAGATCGGCGTCAGCCGGGAAGATGCCTATGACTACGCGGCTATCGGCTGTATTGAAACTGCAGTCGGCGGGAAATGGGGCTACCGCTGTACCGGCATGAGCTTCATTAACTTTGCCCGCGTAATGCTGGCCAGCCTTGAACATGGCCGCGATGCCACCAGCGGTAAGGTGTTTCTTCCTCAGCAAAAGGCGCTGTCCAAAGGCAACTTCACCTCGTTTGACGAAGTGCTGGCTGCCTGGGATCGGCAAATTCGCTACTACACGCAAAAATCCATCGAAATCGAGTGCGTTGTCGACACGGTTTTGGAAGAAAACGCGCATGACATTCTGTGTTCCGCGCTGGTGGATGATTGCATTGAACGTGGCAAAAGCATTAAGCAAGGTGGCGCCCGATATGACTGGGTTTCAGGGCTTCAGGTTGGGATTGCTAACCTCGGAAACAGCCTTTCAGCGGTGCGGAAACTGGTCTTCGAACAGGGAATTATTGGCCAACAACAGCTGGCGGATGCCCTCGCCAACGACTTTGCCGGGCTGAGCGGCGAGCAGCTCCGGCAGCGGTTAATCAACGGCGCGCCGAAGTACGGTAATGACGATGACGAAGTGGATATGCTGCTGGCTCGTGCTTACCAAACTTATATCGACGAGCTGAAGCAGTACCACAACACGCGCTTTGGCCGGGGCCCGATTGGCGGGACCTACTACGCGGGAACATCCTCTATCTCCGCTAACGTGCCGTTTGGTGCCGCAACGATGGCGACACCTGACGGGCGCAAGGCCAACACGCCGCTGGCAGAAGGAGCAAGCCCTGCGTCAGGCACCGACCACCTTGGCCCGACGGCGGTTATCAGCTCCGTGGGCAAACTGCCAACCAATAAAATCCTCGGCGGCGTTTTACTCAATCAAAAGTTAAACCCTTCAACGCTGGATAACCCGCGCGATCGGGAAAAATTAATGTTTATGCTGCGTACCTTCTTTGAAGCACACAAGGGCTGGCACGTTCAGTACAACATTGTTTCCCGCGAAACGCTGCTTGAGGCAAAACAAAACCCTGATAAATACCGTGATTTAGTGGTCAGGGTAGCAGGATACTCGGCCTTCTTTACTGCCTTATCTCCTGACGCTCAGGATGATATTATAGCCCGCACGGAACATACTCTTTGACGAGAAGGCGGCGGTTAATCCCGTCGCCTGACTACTGGCTGACATGAACTCAAGACAACAAATTATTCTGCAGATGGTTATCGATCAGGGCCGGGTTAGCGTCGCCTCTCTGGCGAAAACAACCGGCGTTTCAGAAGTCACCATTCGCCAGGATTTAAACCTGCTGGAAAAAAATAATTACCTGCGTCGCACCCATGGTTTTGCCGTCCCGCTGGATAGCGACGACGTTGAAACCCGTATGATGAACAATTACACCCTCAAACTTCAGCTTGCGCAGTATGCCGCTTCGCTGGTGAACGACGGTGAAACCGTGTTTATCGAAAACGGCAGCAGCAACGCTCTTCTCGCCCGTACTCTGGCAGAGCAGAAAAAGGTCACGCTGATCACCGTCAGCAGCTACATCGCCCACTTGCTGAAAGACACCGACTGCGAAGTGATTCTGGTCGGCGGTATCTATCAGAAGAAAAGCGAAAGTATGGTCGGCCCGCTCACCCGCCAGTTCATCCAGCAGCTGCATTTCAGTAAAGCCTTTATCGGCATCGACGGTTTCTTGCCTGAAACCGGCTTTACCGGGCGCGATATGCTACGTACAGATGTGGTGAATTCGGTGCTGGAGAAAGGCAGCGAGGCTATCGTGCTGACGGACAGCAGCAAGTTTGGCAACATGCACCCTTATACGCTAGGCCCAATTGCACGCTTCAACCGGGTGATTACCGACGCGGCGATTAGCGAGGAAACCCTGGCGCAGCTTAAAGCGGCCAATCTTCAGGTCGATATCGTCGATCCTTACGCCGCCGTTTAAAGCCTTTTGCCCGTGTCGGACACGGGCTTTTCCTCTCTCAGAATATTCCCACGCTGCAATTAAGAGTTTTTACCTGTGTTAATCATGTGGGAAAATTAGAATAGAATTTAGCGATATAACAGGGAGTAATAAACGCACCTGCTGTTTTTCGAGCTTATATCGCGACATCGTTTCACGACCCGCCCGGTAAAGTGGTGAATTGTTACTATACTTAACTGAGACTGGCTTCCGTGAATCAATTATTCTGGAGAAAGTATGATGACCTTAAATAACAAAAAAGTGGCCGCTGCAATGCTGGCTATTACCCTCGCAATGTCCTTAAGCGCATGTTCTAACTGGTCTAAGCGTGACCGCAACACGGCAATCGGCGCAGGTGCCGGTGCGCTGGGCGGCGCAGTGCTGACCGACGGCAGCACGCTGGGGACACTTGGCGGTGCGGCGGTAGGCGGTATTATCGGTCACCAGGTGGGTAAATAAGGCAGGACGCCAGCAAAAGCTAACCCGCTTTGACGAATTCATTACGTGTTAATTTTTCAGGTCTGACTAACAGCAGTTAAAATAAAAGGCCACGGCATTTACCGTGGCCCATTAATTAATATTTTAAACGGTTTAACCGCCGGCGAGTTTAACCTTCATGCCCTTCGCTTCCAGCAGTGACTTTATCAAATCACGCTTGTCGCCCTGGATTTCGATTACGCCGTCTTTTACCGCTCCGCCGCAGCCGCACTTCTTCTTAAGCTCGGCCGCTATGCCCGCGAGTGTCGCATCATCGGCATCAATGCCGGTAATCAGACAGACCCCTTTCCCCTTACGTCCGCTCGTTTGCTTCTGGATGCGAACGATACCGTCACCCTTTGGGCGCTGTACTTCGGTTTTAGGCTCATCAATACGGCCGGTTTCGGTGGAGTACACCAGGCGGCTATTAGTGTCTTTCATTACGCCTCCTGCACCAGCGACGCACGGATTTCACGCAGCGTTTGCGCCGGATCGGACGATTGGGTGATCGGGCGTCCAATTACCATAAAGTCTACTCCGGACTGCTGAGCCTGCTGCGGCGTCATAATACGGCGCTGATCGCCGGCATCACTGCCGACAGGACGGATCCCCGGCGTGACCAGCTTAAACTCGTGACCTAATGCAGCCTTGAAGCGAACGGCTTCCTGCGCGGAACACACTACGCCATCCAGACCGCACTCTTTTGTCAGGGTAGCCAGGCGCTCAGCATAATCCGCCGGGCTGGCCTTAATGCCTAAATCAGCCAGATCGCTGGCTTCCATGCTGGTGAGAACGGTAACGGCAATCAGCAATGGCGCATCTTTCCCGAAAGGCGCCAGCGCTTCTTTTGCAGCACGCATCATACGTGCCCCACCTGTTGCATGAACGTTTACCATCCAGACACCCATTTCTGCCGCAGCGGCAACCGCACGCGCGGTGGTGTTAGGGATATCGTGGAATTTCAAATCCAGGAAAACGTCAAAACCACGCTGATGCAAATCCCCCACCAGCTGCGGGCCAAACAGAGTGAACATCTCTTTGCCCACCTTCAGGCGGCAATCGCGGGGATCGATACGGTCAACGAAGGCCAGCGCGCTATCGCGGTTATCGTAATCAAGGGCAACGACAATCGGTGATTCAGTGGCAACACGGGAGGAGGATGACGCAGTTGAGTTCATGGCAAAACCTTCTGACTGTTGGGCACCGGCGCGGCGCAAAAAGTTAAACGGCAGCATTCTACTCGTCAGACCGATAAATTCACAGCCGCGATTGCGCCCTGCTAAGCGATAATTGCACCGGGCTGAAGTATGGCAATGAATTCACGCGCTTAGTATGTTGTAACTAAAGTACGCTTTTTTAAAAAGTGCCGCAGGCTATTGCCCGTCCAGCCCGCGGATAGGTTTCACCGTTGACCACGCGCGGCACGACGGACAATGCCAGTACATGGTGTAGGCGGTGAAGCCGCATTTCTGGCAGCGGTAACGTGGTTTGGTACGAATTTGTTCACCAACCATGTCCCGCAGGACCATCAGGCTCTCTTTCGCACGCCCTTCTTCCGCTTCATGCAGGTGGTAGTCCATCAGGCGATGGAACACGCGCATCGTCGGGTGGCGCTGAAGCTGACGGTTGATATACAGCTGGGCCGTTTCGGCGCCCTCTCGCTGTTCGAGAATGCTTGCCAGCATGAGTTCGGCCACTGCCCCGCTGTTCTCTTCCACACAGCGCCGGAGGAAAGCTTCCCACTCATCAGGTTTACCCAGCTGTTGATAGCAGACCTGGAGCATCTCCAGCGTTTCGCTCACCAGTTCGCTGTCCTGCTCAATCACGCGCTTCAACGAGTCTACCGCTTTGGCATACTCGCCCTTTTCCATAAAAATGCGCCCCATCATGATGGAAACACGGGCACAGTTTTTGTCTGCTGCGGCACCTTTTTTCAGCAACGACATCGCTTTGTCAGACTCGTCATTGCCGATATTTTGCAGCGCAAGTTCGCAGTAGAAGTGAGCGATTTCCACACGCTGCTTATCTTTACCGAGCTTGACCAGCCTTTCAGCAACGTCAATAGCCTTCTGCCAGTCACTGGTCGCCTGGTGAATTTGCAGCAGCTGCTGCAGCGCGCTAACCCGGAAGTCGGTCTCGTCGATAAGCTGGCTGAACATGTCTTCCGCGCGATCATAAAGCCCGGCGGCCATGTAGTCTTTGCCAAGCTGCTGAACGGCAAGCAGGCGCTGGTCATAGTTCAGCGACGCGCTTTCCATCAAGGACTGGTGGATACGAATGGCGCGATCAACTTCGCCACGCTGGCGGAAGAGGTTGCCTAGAGTAAGGTGGGCTTCGACGGTGCCGGTGTCCTCTTTGAGCATATCGAGGAACAGATCGACCGCTTTGTCCTGCTGGTTGGCCAGCAGGAAGTTCACCCCTGCCACGTAGTCGCGAGAAAGGCGGCTGGCTTCCTGCTGTTTGTCTTGTAACGCACTTCTGCGCCCCATGTACCAGCCATAAGCGGCCGCAACGGGTAACAGCAGAAACAGCAGTTCCAACATAGAGGATTATTCCTTCACAGCCGGCACAACGGGTGCCGAAACATCAGCGGCGGGAGTTACCTGCTGCTCAAGACGTTTAATTTTGCGCTCGGCACGGGCCAGCGAAACGCGGACTCGCAGCCAGAACAGACCGCAGATCAGCCATCCAATGATAAACCCTGCGGCAAACAGTATGGCCAGCAGAGTTGAAACACGATACTCGCCCTGCGCCAGCAGGTAGTTAAAGTTCACCACCTGATCGTTTTGCGCGCCCAGCGTGACGGACACCACGAAGATGGCAAGTACCAGTAAGAAAATGAATAAATATTTCACATTACATCCCGTTATGTGGTCACAGAGGACTCAGCCAGGCCAAAAATGAATCCCGGAGGTATAAACTACCATTTCAGGCGAAACCGGGGAATCCAAAAACCACCGCCAATTCATAAGAAATGGGGGTTAAAACACTATTCTCAAGTTTTTTCGCTTCGTTCGGCTATTTCCTGGTCTTCTTCAGCCGGAGGTGTAAGCGGTCCACACCAGCGCTGAGCAAGCCAGGTAGCCAGAGTCACTAACAGCGCGGAGATAACCGTGGCTACGGCTAAGTCACGCGGCCAGTGCATGCCCAGCAGTAAACGGCTGCCCATGACGCCGGTTGCCCATAGCAGCAAAACGGCCAACGTAACTTTCCGCCTGCGTGGCCAAAGCAATCCTACGCCCAAAAGCGCCCAGCTTGCCGCGAACATCGTATGGCCTGAAGGAAAAGCAAAGCCGGTTTCAAACTGCCAGTGTTGGCGTAACCAGCCGGGAATTTCTTGCTGCCCTTCTAGCTGCGCTTTGACTAACTCCGCACGCTGCGTACGCTTTAAATTGTAGAACTCGTCAGTGGGGATATGGTGAGTTTTTTCGAGCCATACGACAAACGGCCGGGGTTCCTGCACTTTATTCTTAATAACGGACTTAATGCCCTGACCTATAAGGATAGCTGCCGCAAGGATAGCAAATAACATCAGCGCAGGCTTAAGGCGGTAACGCAGGCACCACAGAAACCAGGCGAAAAGAACAACATGGGTAATGACTCCCCAGGGTTGAGTCACGGTTTCAGTGACCCAATAAAGCATTTTTAACACGCTTTCATTGCCACCCGGTGCCCATTGCCAGCCGCTGAACCAGACGCTTAACGGCATGATTAAAAGAAGAATTGTGCCCGCTGTGATGCGTTTTGCTATTGCCTGCATGAAGACCTCATGGTAGTGAAAGCCCTTAAAGAATAACCGAAAAACGTTAGAGATGGCTAAACCGCGTGGGAGTAATTGGCAAAAATGGCTTTTTCACCCGCCAATGAAGCGAAGTACCTCGCGTTATGGCAAAATATCCGGCATTAACGTACAGGCCAGAGTTCTGGCAGACACCTCGGTGTCGAAATAAGTACCTGGAGAATCACATGCAGCTTAAACGTGTGGCAGAAGCCAAACTGCCAACCCCATGGGGCGATTTCCTGATGGTGGGTTTTGAAGAAGTGGCAACGGGGCAGGATCATGTTGCTCTGGTTTACGGTGATATCAGCGGAGAAGATCCTGTTCTGGCGCGCGTTCACTCCGAGTGCTTAACCGGTGACGCCCTGTTCAGCCTGCGCTGCGACTGCGGCTTCCAGCTTGAAGCAGCGCTGACTCAGATTGCCGAGCAGGGCCGTGGCGTTCTGCTTTACCATCGTCAGGAAGGCCGTAATATTGGTCTGCTGAATAAAATCCGCGCCTATGCGCTGCAGGATAAAGGCTACGACACGGTAGAAGCTAACCATCAGCTCGGCTTTGCCGCCGATGAGCGTGACTTTACGCTGTGCGCCGATATGTTCAAACTGCTCGGCGTTGATGCCGTGCGTTTGCTGACCAACAACCCGAAAAAAGTCGAGATCCTGACCGAAGCCGGGATCAACATCGTTGAGCGCGTGCCATTAATCGTCGGCCGTAATCCGAAGAACGCGCATTACCTGGACACCAAAGCGGCCAAAATGGGCCATCTGCTGTCAGAGTAATCGAGCTCCTTGCATAGAAAAGCCCCTTTTCTGGACTGCACCCCAAAAGT